>CAJMRA010000340.1 GCA_905215675.1 uncultured bacterium
GCGGCGCTGTGCCGCCGCCTCGCGTTTTCACCTTTTTCAAAGGTGAAACGCTCCATCCCGGACAGCTCCGCCGCAACCCGTGCGCCCCGAAAAACGGCCGTTTCCATTGAAAAAAATTTTTTCCGTCAAAACCGCTATATTGAGAAAAAAATCACCAATATATAGCCATATGAAATTATTACAAATATAAACCTCGCAAAAAATATTAAAGAAAAAAGGCACAACGATGACTGAAAGCACAAACAACGCGCCTTCCCTTGACGCGCACGGACAAAGCCGCTACGCCGATAGAATGGCGGCATGTTCACGCCATGTCTGACATATTTCAGCAGAGAAGGAGCAGAAAGGATGTCACAGGAGCGCCTCACCACCTTGTTGACGGAACAGCGCAGCTACCTCCCCCCCCAGCACGGCAAATCGTCGGCCTGGGTATGCGGCAGTGAAGAAGCGGAAGCCCTGTACCGGGCCGCCATGGACGACCCCAACGATTTCTGGGCCGCCCGAGCTTCGCAGCTGCTGCACTGGTTCAAGCGTTGGGACAAGGTACTGGAGGCAGACGAGGAACGGCACAAGTACCGCTGGTTCACCGGCGCCAAGCTCAACGCTTCGTTCAACTGCATCGACCGTCATCTGTTTTCCGGCCGCCGCAACAAGGCCGCGCTCATATGGCAGGGCGAAAAGGAAATGGACGTTCGCTGCTACACCTACCAGATGCTCTACACCGAGGTCTGCCGCGTGGCGCACGCGCTGAGCTCCCTGCGCATCCGCAAGGGGGATCGGGTGGCGCTCTACATGCCCATGATCCCCGAACTGGTCATCGCCATGCTCGCCTGCGCGCGCATCGGCGCCATCCACACCACCATTTTTTCCGGCTATGCCGAGGGCGGCGTCCGCAGCCGCATCCAGGGGGCCAAGGCCAAGGTCGTCATCACGGCGGACGCCGCCGTGCGCGCGGGCAAGCTCAAGCCCCTCAAGGCCAACCTCGATCCCATTCTCGAAAAATGTCCCTCCGTGGCGCATGTGGTCGTGGTGAATCATGCCGATCTCTATGACGTGAAGATGACGCCCAACCGCGATATCTGGTGGCATGATCTCATCGAGGACTTCACGCTCGACGTGGACTTCCCCTGTGAAAGCATGGACGCCAATGATCCCCTGTTCCTGCTCCATACCAGCGGCAGCACGGGCAAGCCCACGGGCATCATGCATTCCACCGGCGGCTATCTGACCTATGCCGCCCACACGACCCAGTGGATCTTCGACATGCGCGACGACGACGTGCACTGGTGTACCGCCGACATCGGCTGGATCACCGGTCACACCTACGGCGTTTACGGCCCGCTGGCGCTGGGCGCGACGACCATGATGTTCGAGGGCGTCCCCAACTGGCCCAAGCCCGACCGGTACTGGCGCATGGTGGAAAAATTCCGCGTCAACATCCTCTACACCGCGCCCACGGTCATCCGTTCGCTGATGCGCATGGGCGAAGCCTGGACGGAACGCTACGATCTCGGCACCCTGCGCATTCTCGGCAGCGTGGGCGAACCCATGAACCCCGAAGCCTGGCACTGGTATCACAGAAATATCGGCGGCGGCGAGCTTCCCATCGTGGATACGTGGTGGCAGACCGAAACCGGCGGCGCCATGATTTCCCCGTTCCCCTATGCCACCAAGCTCAAACCCGGTTCCGTCACCAAGCCGCTGCCGGGCGTGGACGCCACCGTATTGCGCGACGGTCAGACCCCGGACATGGACACCAGCGAAGGCCGCCGCTCCGGGCACCTCGTCATCCGCAAGCCGTGGCCCGGCATGATGCTCGGCGTGTATAACGACGAGGAAAAATACCAGTCCTATTTCCAGCGCTTCGGCTGCTACGAATCAGGCGACGGCGCGGAAATCGACGAGGACGGCTACTTCTGGATTCTGGGCCGCATCGACGACTCCATCAACGTTTCCGGTCACCGCCTGTCCACGGCCGAAATCGAAGCCGTGCTGGCCTCCTGCCCCGAAGTTGCCGAAGCGGCCGTGGTTCCCATGCCGCACCCGCTCAAGGGCGAAGGCATTTACGCCTATGTGGTCACCCGCGACGAAGTGCCGTGGAGCGACGACGTGCGCAAAAAGCTGCGCGATACCGTGCGCCGGGATATCGGCGCCCTGGCGTCGCCCGAATACATCCAGTTCGCCGAAGCCCTGCCCAAGACCTGTTCCGGCAAGGTCATCCGGCGCATGCTGCGCAAAATCGCGGGCGGCACCTACGACGACCTCGGCGATACCACGGCCCTTGCCAAGCCCGAAGTCCTCAAGCCGCTGATCTTCGGCCATCAGAACCTGCTGCTGGGGCAGCATGAAACCGCCTCCGCGGCGGCGGAAGAACACAAGCAGGCCGACGATTCCGCTGCGGACCGGCAGGGTTAGAGCGTTTCAAACTGAAATTGCTCCAGGCTCAGGACGCATTTTGTTTTGTCTTGAGGGGGAAGGAACCCCTTTTGCTTGCGGCAAAAAGGGGTTCCT
>CAJMRA010000341.1 GCA_905215675.1 uncultured bacterium
GAGGGAAACCCTTTTACGCGCAAGCTAAAAGGGTTTCCCTCCCCCCTCAAGACCTTTTCAGGCGTCAGGCTTTTTTCAGGTCTTCGATCAGTTGCAAGAGGTTGGCTGATTGTTCGGCGACGGCCTGTACGGAGCGGGCGGATGTCTGCATGGCGTCCACGGCGTCTTCGGAGATGCGGTTGATATCGGCCAGCGAGCGGTTGATATCTTCGGAGGCGGACGACTGGCTTTCCGCGGCGGTGGCGATGGCGTGCACCTGATCGGCGCTGTTGTCCGCCATTTCCACGATTTCCGTCAGCGCCGTTCCGGATTCGTTGACGAGGCGCGCGGCTTCTTCGATGGCCGAGACGGCGAGGTCCATCTGCTTGTTGCTTTCTTCGGTGGATGTCTGGATGGCGGTGATGGTTTTGCCCACTTCGCCGGTGGAGGCCATGGTTTTTTCGGCCAGTTTGCGAACCTCGTCGGCAACCACGGCAAAGCCCCGGCCCGCTTCCCCGGCCCGCGCCGCCTCGATGGCGGCGTTGAGCGCCAGCAGGTTTGTCTGATCCGCAATATCCGTAATGACGCCCAGGATGGCGATGACGTCCCGGGCGTTGCCGGAAAGTTTCGCCATGTCGTCCTTGAGCTTGAGCGACTGTTCGCGCACGCCCCGGATGCTTTCGATGGCCTGTCGGCTCAGGGTTGTTCCGTTGTCCGCCTTTTCCCGCGTGGCGGCGGACACGTCGGACGCCTGTCCCGCGTTCCGGGCGACGTCCAGCACCGAGGCGTTCATCCGCTCCATGGCGCGGGCCGTTTCCGCAATGCGCGCGGCCTGATGCGCCGCGCCGTCCTCCGCATGTTCCACTTGTTCGCGCAGCGACCGCATGGCCTTGTCGATGGCGGCGGCAATGCCCTCGAGCTTGCCCGCCGCGTCAAGCATGCCTTCGGCCTTGGCCCGTTCCGCGGCGGCCCGGGCCTCGCTGGAGGCGCGCACGGCATCCTGCGCCCGCCGGGATTCTTCCTGCGCCCGGCGATTGTCCTGTTCCGACTGCGCCAGCATCGAGCGCAGGTTCTCGATCATGATGCCCAGCGACGCGCAAAGCGCGCCCAGCTCATGGCGCATGCCCGAAGGCGCGGGCGTTTCCAGCCTGCCCCCGGCTACCTCGTCGGCATAGGTGATGAGGCGGCGAATGGGCCGGGTGATGGACAGAATCACCGCCACAAGCACCGCGCTGATCACCGCCAGGATCACGGCAATCACGCCGCAGAGAAAATACAGCGTCCGGGAGGCGTCGTCATATCTGCTCCCCATGCGATTTTCAAAAAAATGAAACTCCATGTCCCGGATATGGTTCAGCTCGTCGATGATGGCCGTCGTATTCTTCCAGAAGGCAGCGCCGTCCACGCCGAAGGCCCCGGAATCCGCTCCGGCGACCACCCGTTGCAGCGCCGCGTCCGCCGCCTTCCACGGTTCGGATTCGCGGAGCGCCTGCAAACGGTCAAGCGCCTCCTTCGTCAACGTCAGCGTGTCGGATTGCAGCGCGCTTTCCAGACGGACCCGGAGTTCGGACAGGCGATCGACAAGGCCGGAAGGCAGCGGCTTGTCCGCCGCAATCAGCGGCGCCAGCGTCCCCCGCAGCAGGCCCGCGCTTTCCTTGGCGCGTTCGAGCGTGTCCATGGACAGAAAGATTGCCTGCATGCCGCCGCCGACGTCCTCCAGCGACGACAGACGGTGCGCGCTGCGCAGCAGTCCGGCGACGATATCGGAATAGGCCGTCAGCACCTGCGCGGACGAGTCCCGCGCATCCACAAGGCGCCGGGCCTCGGGAATCCGGTCCAGCGTCGCGTCAAGTTCCCGCTGCTGTCGGGCGTCCAGCGTCACGAGATGCCGCAGGGACGGCAGGCGCGACAGGGCGTCGTCGGTCCTGCGGCGCTGCTGCGTCATGGCCGCGCCGTCATTCGTGTGCAGAAAGACATTGGAAAGCCCCCGTTCCTTCTGCGTTTCGTTGACCACATCGGAAAGACCGCGAAACAGGGCAATATTGGCCCGCACCGCCGCAATGTCATTCCGCTGTTCCAGCCAGACAAACGCATACAGGGTGCTGATCACGAGAAAGGCCAGCATGGGAATGCTGCACAGAAGAAAGAGCTTGTGAGAAATCTTCATGGGGAAATACGCTTCCGAAATGGCATTGTCGATGGTCGTTCCCCCCTGCGCTCGGGATGCTTCCGCAGCCGTCGGCCCGGGTCGGCCGCAGGGGCAATGCGCCGTGTGCCGAACCGGAAGGAACTCCTCAGGATAATCACAGAAAGGCCCGCCTTTCAACCGGTATGTCGCAGGCATCAGCGGGCAGGGGGGCGGCCCCCGTCCGGGAGAGGCTCGTTTATTTGCCTGTGTCGTTTCGTCGTGTTGCCGGGGGACGGTGGCCGGAGGGAAAGCGTATGTGCCTCCGCAAGGTTACATTCTCCATAAAAGCGCGTTTGAGAGCGTTTTGCCTTTGAAAAAGGTAAAACGCGAGGCGGCAG
>CAJMRA010000342.1 GCA_905215675.1 uncultured bacterium
GCTCCGCTGCCGCAGGGGACGCAGGGGCCGCCGCCGCTGCCGGAGCGGCCGCCGCAGGCGCGGACGACGCAGGTTCGTTGAGCAGCGCGTCCAGATCAAGATCATCCGCAGGGGCCGCCGCTGCCGGAGCAGCCGCCGCAGGCGCGGACGACGCGGGTTCGTTGAGCAGCGCATCCAGATCGAGATCATCCGCAGGGGCCGCAGCCGCTGCCGGAGCCGCCGCCGCAGGCGCGGGCGACGTAGGTTCGTTGAGCAGCGCGTCCAGATCAAGATCATCCGCAGGGGCCGCAGCCGCTGCCGGAGCAGCCGCCGCGGGCGCGGACGCCGCTGCCGCCTCGTCAAGCGCGGCGTCAAAGCTCTTCCCCGCCGCAGGCTGCGCGGCGGGCGCGTCGGCCTGCCCAAGCAGGCTGCTGATATCCACCACGTCATCGTCGGCGGCTGCCGCCGCCGCGGGCGCTGGTGCGGGCGCCGCAGGCGCGGGCGCGGGCTCCTTGAATCCCAGAATGGTATCCAGATCCACCGAAGGCGCGGCATTTTCGTCCGGCGGCGGCGGAACTTCCGTCGTGGCGGGCGTGGACGTCATATTCAGGGACGCCAGCAAATCATCCACGCCGTCCAGCCCCGGCATCTGCAATTTTTCGTCGGGAACAACCACATGCCCCGGCGGCGTCGGCGCGGGGCCGCGCGACTGCGAAGAAGAACCTTGCTGTATGAGATCTGTCAGATCAATGACGTCATCTTTTGCCATGAAGAGCCTCGTTCGGGTAGATTGCCTCCAGAGCGCACAGCCCGGAACCATCATCCGGTTCAGGGCGCACGCTGTCCGCGCATTGCGGAAAACATGCTGTTATCCTGACAAGGAAAAAATAGACTATGCAAGAGGAACCTAGCAGGTTGACCAAAAAAAGCAAATATTCCCGTCTTACGCAAAAAAGGCCGCCCTCGGGGGCGGCCTTCGTCAAAACCGTTTTTACGCGTCTTGCGGGAATCTCGCCGACAGCGGACCGAAGCGCCGCGCATTGCGCGCAGTCCCGGCCCCTGCGGAGAGCGCCCCGACTACGGATGACACTTGGACTTGGCGCAGCCGGTCAAATCCTTCTTGAGTTCGGGCTTTTCCGCAGCGATCTTCTGATGGCATTCCATACAGGTCTGATACTTGGCGCCCTTGCGGTTGTGGGCCACGGCATACAGGGAGGACGTCCCCTTCTTGGCCTGCAAGTCGTCGTGACAGCCGGCCGTCGCGCACTTGGCGTAATTTTCCTGACCGTTCACCGGATGGTGGCAGGTCACGCATTCAATGGAAGCATGCGTGGAGTGATTGAAAATGACGGTCTTCTTGGCGCCGGAGAACTTCAGTCCATCGGCGGGAACAGGGGGTTGTGCGGCAAAGGCGGGAACAGCCAGAGCCAGGGCCAGCAAACCGGCGGGCAGCAACAACTTCTTCATGGGAACCTCCTCATGTTCCTGATGGATGCGGCGCGCCCCCTGCGCGTCCGCATTCTCCGTGCACACGGCCGCCACAAGGACGGACAGCCGTTCCCGTCACCCTATCTCCCGCCCCGCGTTGTGTCAACACCTCAGGAATTCAAAGAGGATGTCCCGGCCGCCCGCCGGGCGGCATAGCCCCGGGGCGTCGCCATATACGGCCCCATGCGCCGGGTTTCGCTGTTGCCGATAATCACGATAGAAAGCATGTCCACCTCGTCGGAACGCACGTCCGCCAGCGTCGTGACGCGCACCCGCTGCCCCTCACGGCAGGCATTGCGAACAATGCCCACGGGGCAGGTCGCCCGGCGTTCCGCCCGGGCCAGCTCCAGCGCCCTGTCCAGCTGCCAGTCCCGCCCCCGCGAACGGGGATTGTACACGGCTACCACAAAATCGGCGGCAAAGGCCCCGCGCAGGCGGCGCTCTATGGTCTCCCACGGCGTGAGCAGATCGCTCAGGCTCACGCAGGCAAAATCGTGCATGAGCGGCGCGCCCAGCAGGGCCGCCGCGGCGCATACCGCAGGCACGCCGGGCACAATCTCCAGCGGCAGCGTCTCCAGCAGCCCCCGCTCCTCCAGCTGTTCCAGCACCAGCCCCGCCAGCGCGTATATGCCGGGGTCCCCGGAACACACCAGCGCCGTCGGCGTGCCGGACAAGGCGCTCTCCACCGCCGCGGCGCAGCGCGCCTCCTCCTGCCGCATGCCGTTGCTGATGATCCGTTTGCCCGCCCGCAACCCCTCGGGCACCAGCTCCACATACCGGGCATAGCCCGCTATGCAGGCACTCCCCGCCAACGCCCGCTCCGCCTGCGGCGTCAGGCAGTCCGCAGAACCAGGCCCAAGACCCACTATGTGCAATGCCGCTACGCTCATCCTTGTTGTCTTCCTTTTCAGTACGGGTTGAGGTCGAAGGAGAATGACGGGTTCGAGGGGGAGAGGGAAACCCTTTTCGAAAAGGGTTCTCCCTCTCCCCCTCGAGCTCCCCTACTCCCTTCCTT
>CAJMRA010000343.1 GCA_905215675.1 uncultured bacterium
TGGAAGCCTGAACACCTTTGCACAGCCGACCAATGTGAATAAGAAGAACAGGATCCCCTCCGGCAGCAGCAACACCTCCCCCCGCGCCATCTGGAGCCTGACCTGGCCCCAGATGCTCATGATGTACGTGCAGTTCTTCAGCGGCTTCACCACCGTCTGGACGGCAGGACAGATCAGCGCCGATCTTCAGGCCGCCCTGGGCATGATCACCCAGTGCGGCATGTTCTTCATGGTGCTGTGCATGGCCCTTTCCAGCGGCGGCATGGCCGCCGTCAGCCAGTCTTTCGGCGCGGGGCTCATGACGCGCGCACGCCGCTATATCGCCGCGTCCATAGGCGGTACGGCCCTGCTGGGCTGCGCCATGGCGCTCGTCTGCACGGCCTTCGGCGCCCCCTTTCTGCGACTGGTACGCACCCCGGAAGCCATCATGCCGCTGACGCTGGAACTCTGGGGCGTCGCCATGCTGGCCCTGCCCTTCCAGTATCTTTACGCCTCCAGCGGCGTCATGTTCAGGGCCCTGCGGCAGGTGCTGCCGCCCCTCTGGGTCGCCGCGCTCGTCTGCGGCGTCACCCTGCTGGGCTGTCTGGGTTTCGGGCTCGGCTTCTTCGGTCTGCCGGCTTTCGGCGCGCGGGGTATCATCTGGACGCAGTGCGGCGGCCAAATCATCGGCGCCGTCGTCAATCTGCTCCTGTTGCGCCGCTGCGGCCTGCTGCGCGCCGACGCCCTGCCCGGTCTGCGCTGGCTCCGCGCGGGCCTGCCCTACCTGCTCAAGGTGGCCCTGCCCGCAGGCGCGGCCCAGATCGTCTGGCAAACCGGGTATCTCATGCTCTTTGTGCTTGTGGCCGCCCTGCCGCTGGGCAGCGTTCACGCCCTGGCCGGTCTGACGGCCGGTCTGCGTATCGAGGCCCTGCTCTTCATGCCCGGCATGGCCTTCAACATGAGCGCCGCCGTCCTCGTGGGCAATTGCCTCGGCGCGGGCGACAAGGCGCGCGCCGGACGCGTCGCCCTGCAAATGGTGGGGATCGCCGCCGGGATCATGAGTCTGGTCGCCGCCGCCCTCTGGCCCTTCCGGCAGGAGCTGGCGGCCCTGCTCAGTCACGAAGCCGAAACGCAGGCCAATATCGTCAGCTACCTGACCTATAACCTTCTCTCGACGCCCTTTTCCATCGCCAGCACCGTCATGGGCGGCGTCATGACCGGCGCGGGGGCCACACGGTACAACCTCATGGTCTACGGCGGCACCTTCTGGCTGGTGCGCCTGCCCCTGGGCTGGCTTCTGGGACATCATCTCTGGGGCACGGCGTCCGGTATCTTCTGCGCCATGCTCGTTTCCCAGTGCCTGCAAACCTTCATCATGCTTTACGTGCTGCTCCGGCGCGACTGGGCCCGCTTCGCCATGCGCGCAGCCCACGACGGCCGCAACGGGGATACCGGCAAGGCCTGACACCCCGGCCCGCCGCGGGCGCAACGGGCTTTTCCCGCCCGGGGCCGCCACTTCTCCCGGCTTCACCTTCCTGCTCCGGGCCGGTTGACGGCACGACAGGACGACACCCGAAACAAGGATATCTTCATGAGCAATGCCGCTTTTTCCCCTGTGACTCTTGCGGGACACGACGAATTCTATGCCCGCTGGCGGGCCACGCCCCAGCATTCGCTGGATTACACGCTGGCCAATATCTGGGGATGGCAACAGTATTTCGGCCTTGAATGGCGTTTTACCGATCATCTCTGCTGGATTCGCCAGACCCTGCCCGGCCCCATGCCCGTTTACTGGGCCCCCATCGGCGACTGGAACAAGGCCGACTGGGACAGGGAACTGGAAAACGGCCCCTGCCGTTTCATCCGCGTTCCCGAAATGCTCATGGAGCGCTGGCGCGTCGCCTTCGGGGACCGTCGCATGACGGTGCAGGAAGATCGCGGACAGTGGGAATATCTGTACCGGCAGGATGAACTGCTGGCGCTTTCCGGCAATCGCTTCCACAAGAAGAAGAATCTTTACAGCCAGTTCGTCAAGGCCTACGGCGCGCCCGACTACCGTCCTCTCGACGACGCCATGGTCGAGGACGTGCTGGCCCTTCAGGACGACTGGTGCCAGTGGCACGAATGCGAGGATTCGCCGTCGCTGCGGGCCGAGAACGACGCCATCAACCGCGTGCTCTCCCACTGGACGACCTTCCCCGGCCTGTGCGGCGGCTCGCTCTATGTGGACGGCCGCATGGTGGCCTTTACCGTGGGGGAAGACCTCGGCGGCGGCATGCTCGGCGTCCATTACGAAAAGGGACTCAACGGCTTCAAGGGCGTCTATCAGGCCATCAACCGGGAATTCGCCCGTTTTGCGGGCGACGCCTTCCAGACCATCAACCGGGCCCAGGACCTCGACGAGGAAGGTCTCCGTCAAGCGAAGATGAGCTACAATCCCTCGGACTTCCTCCGCAAATATATTGTCGAGGTCAATCCCGCCTAGGGT
>CAJMRA010000344.1 GCA_905215675.1 uncultured bacterium
GGAAAAAACGCGGTTTTTCCGCTCGCTTCGGGCCGGGCGGCGCTGTGCCGCCGCCCATGTGAAAGAGAGATGAAGCGCGCCCCCCTTTGAAAAAAGAAGAGACTTCCGCTATACTCCACGGGAGGAGCCCTGCGGCGCGACGGCCCCGGAGACGTTGTAGAGCATTTTCCGTTTGAAACGCATTGCGTTGCAAACCCTGCGGCCTGTCGTTTCGCGGAAAAACGCGCTTTTTCCGCTCGCTTGCAGCCTGGCGGCGCTGTGCCGCCGCCTCGCGTTGCATCTTTTTCAAGGATACAGCGCTCTGCAACGCTCTACCGCGCCGTTTACCGGACGTTCCGGCATGGGGAACACTCCCCGGAAAGCATCTCCTGTTTCCGGCCTTTCCCAACGACAACCACCGACCGCCATGAAACGCTGGATTTTCCGCGACGCGCCGCCGGGCGCTCCCAATGCCGCCTGGGCCGAAGAACTCGGCATCTCTCCCACCTTGCTGGGCCTTCTCTGGCAACGCGGTTTCGATACGCGCGACGACATGGACGCCTTTCTTTCCGCGCGTCTCGCCACGCTCCGCCCCCCGGCCCACTGGCCCGGCGTCAGCGAAGCCGCCTCGCTTTTCGTCCAGGAGCTGGTACAGGGAAAAAAGCCCGTCGTCTGGGGCGACTATGACGTGGACGGCATCACCGCCGCCACCATTGCCCTGGACGTCCTCGAAGCCCACGGCATAGCGGCCGGCTGGCACATTCCCGATCGGCGCGGCGAGGGCTACGGCCTCAATGTGCCCGCCATAGAGCAGCTGGCCGCCGAAGGGTACGGCGTACTGCTCACCGTGGACTGCGGCATCGCCGATGTGGAGGCCATTGCCCGGGCCCGGGAACTGGGCATGACCGTCATCGTCACGGATCATCATCTGCCGCCGGACGAGCTGCCTCCGGCCCATGCGCTCTGCAATCCCCGTCTGGTGCCCGCCGAGGACTGTCCCTGTCCTGATCTGGCGGGCGTCGGCGTGTCCTTTTTCCTCATGGCCGCCATCAACAATCTTCTGGCCCCGCGCACCGGACGTCGCTACAAGATGGACGACGCGCTGGACGTGACCGCCCTCGGCACGCTGGCCGACGTCATGCGCCTGACGGGGCAGAACCGCGTCCTCGTACGCGGCGGACTGGACAAGATTGCCGGAGCCCGCCGCCCCGGCATGCTGGCCCTGAAAACCGTCAGCGGCTTTGATCCGCTGGCGCGCCTTACCGGCGGACAGGTGGTCTTCCGTCTTGCGCCGCGCATCAATGCCGCCGGACGCATGGGCAAGGCCGACATCGCCCTCAAGCTCCTGCGCTGCAAGGACTGCGCCAAGGCCGCGGAACTGGCGCAAACCCTGGACGCCCTCAACCTCGAGCGCAAGCAGGAGGAAGAACGCATCTGGACGGCGGCACGGGAACAGGCCCTGCAACTCATGGAAAGCCGCCCGCGCCCCGGCCTTGTCGTCTACGGCGCGGACTGGCATCCCGGTATCATCGGCATCGTCGCCTCGCGCCTGCTCGAGGAATTCTACCGCCCCACCATCATTCTCTGCGACGACGGCGACAGCCTCAAGGGCTCCGGCCGCTCCATCCGGGAATTCGACCTCTATGCCGGACTTCAGGAATGCGCGGACATCCTGTCCGGCTTCGGAGGGCACCGGCAGGCGGCGGGCGTCCGCCTCGACAAGGCGCGCCTCGAAGATTTCCGCTCCGCCTTTGAACATGTCTGCGCCGCCGCGCTGGGACCGGACCCCGTACAGCCGACCCTGCTTCTTGAGGGCGAACTGGACTTCGCCACCGCGGGCAATCAGGAATTCCTGCGGGAACTTGACCTGCTCCAGCCCTTCGGTCCCGGCAACGCCGAACCCGTCTTTGCCTCGCCGCCGCTGATCATCCGCGATCGCCTGCCCCTCGGGCAGGGCGGACAGCATATCCGCCTCAAGGTGCAGGATACCGCCAGCGGCATCACGCTCATTGCCAAGGCCTGGCGCATGGCCGAGGAATTCCCCCCCGGCATGATCGGCAAACGCATCCGCATTGCCTATACGCCCCGCATCGACATGTACAACGGCATCGCGTCCGTGGATATCGGTATCAAGGACTGGCAACAGGTCTAGAGCAATTTCAGTTTGAAACGCTGCGCGTTTCAAACCATACGGCCTGGCGTTTCGCGGAAAAAACGCGGTTTTTCCGCTCACTTTTGGCCGGGCGGCGCTGTGCCGCCGCCTCGCGTTTTCACCTTTGAAATGGATTGAGGGTTGAGATTCAGGGGGAGGGGAACCCCCTCAGCTCTGCTGTCGATGCCCGTAGCTTCCTTCGTCGCAACGGGCACGGCCTGCGGCCGCCTTCGGTCGCTGCTCGCGCGTGAGGACTACGAGAACGCCTTTTCTCGCTGCGCTGTGAAAAGGC
>CAJMRA010000345.1 GCA_905215675.1 uncultured bacterium
TCAGTTTGAAACGCTGCGCGTTTCAAACCATACGGCCTGTCGTTTCGCGGAAAAGCGCGGTTTTTCCGCCTGAGACCGGGGAGCGCATGCGCGGCGTGCGGGAGGAGGCCCCGCGTATTCTCCCGGAAAGGGCCCGTCGTACCGGCGGCGGGAGGCGGGCGCGCGGGCACTTTGAAAGCGGGGGGCTTTCTGGTAGCATCCCGCGCGTCGGATGTTCTTTCTTTTCTTTTTTCTTTTTTTCTTTACCTTGTCCGCCTCACGTTTCCACCTCAAGGAGAATTCTTTTCATGAAGCGCAAGTATCCTCATTTGTGTTCGCCGCTTGTCATCGGCAACGTCACTTTTCGCAATCGCATGTTTTCGGCGCCCATGGGCGGTACGGACATCACCAATGACGGTTGCATCGGCCCCAAATCAACGGCCTTTTATGAATTGCGCGCCCGCGGCGGCGCCGCGGCCGTCACCGTCAGCGAATGCATGGTTCATCCGCAGACGGACGGCAGCCATGCCTATCATCTGGATACCGCCGTTTTGAATTCGCTGGCGTCGTTCGCCTATACCGCCGACGCCATCCGGCGGCACGGGGCCATGCCCAGCGTGGAGCTTTCCCATTCCGGCATGTACTCGGGAACCTACATGACCGACAAGAACCGGCAGCACGGCCTGGCCCAGTGGGGGCCGTCCGCCTGCGTTCGTCCCGACGGTGTGGAGGTGGGCGAGCTGACGCCCGGCATGATCGACGAGATTGTGGAGGCCTACGGCCGCGTTGCGGGGCTGGCCAGGCGCGCCGGTTTTGAAATGATCATGATCCACGGCGGCCATGGCTGGCTGATCAATCAGTTCCTTTCCCCGTGGTTCAATCACCGCAAGGACGAGTACGGCGGTTCGTTGCAAAACCGTTGCCGTTTTGCCCGGCGCGTGCTGGAATCCGTGCGCGCGGCCGTGGGCCCGGCCTTCCCGCTGGAGTTCCGCATGAGCGGTTCCGAACTGTTCGACGGCGGCTATACGCTGGATGACGGCGTGGCCATCGCCCGGGAGCTGGAAGACTGCATCGACCTGCTGCACGTTTCGGCGGGAACCTACCAGCGCGGTTTCGGCGATACGCATCCTTCCATGTTCAAGGAACACGGCTGCAACGTGTATCTTGCGGCGGAAATCAAGAAGCATGTGTCCATCCCCGTCGCGACCATCGGCGGCCTCAACGATCCGGCGCAGATGGAAGAGATCATCGCCTCGGGCAAGGCGGACGTGGTTTATATGGCGCGCGGTCTGCTGGCCGATCCCTTCCTGCCCGAAAAGGTCATGGCCAATCGGGACGACGAGATTGTCCGCTGTCTGCGCTGTTTCACCTGCATGGCCGAGCGCGCCGCGACGGCGACGCGGCGGTGTACCGTGAATCCCTTGATCGGGCGGGAGCTGGAAGGGCACGAAGTGCATCCCGCGCCGACGCGCAAAAAGGTTCTTGTGGCCGGAGGCGGTCCCGGCGGGCTGTATGCGGCCTGGACGGCCGCCCGGCGCGGGCATCAGGTCATTCTGTGCGAAAAGGAAGGCGAGCCGGGCGGCATCCTGAAAAGCGAGCAGGCCCTGCCCTTCAAATACGAGATGTATCAGCTTGCGGGGACCTACGCGGCCCTTGCCCGCAAGGCCGGTGTGGAAATCCGTCTGAATACGACGGTGACGGCCGACTATGTGGAACGCGAGGCTCCCGACGCGCTCATCATCGCCGTGGGCTCCCGCCCGTTGCTGCCGCCCATTCCCGGCCTGCGTGGAGATAATGTCGTTGTTGTCAACAACTATTATCTGGAAAAGGACAGGGTGACGGATGACGTCGTTGTCTTCGGCGGGGGACTGGCCGGGTGCGAATGCGCGATTCACCTCGGGCAGGAGGGAAAGCGGGTGCATCTTGTGGAGATGCGGGACGCGCTCGCGCCGGACGCCAATGTGCGGCATCGGCCGTTACTGCTGAAGGAAATAGAAAAATACGCGACGGTGCATACGGGATGCCGGGGACTGGAGGTTCGTCCCGACGGCATCTGGTGCGAGAACAAGGACGGCGAGCAGTTCCTTGTGCCCGGAACGACCGTCATCGCCGCGCTGGGACAGCGCTCCCGTACGGATGTGGTGGAAGAACTGCGGGACGGCGCTCCCTTCGTCCGGGTCATCGGCGATGCCGCGCGCGTTTCCACCATCACCAATGCCGTCTACTGGGGCTATCACGCGGCGCTTGATATCTAGGCTCAGGACTTCATTACGCTTTGCCTTGAGGGGGAAGGAACCCCTTTGCTCTGCTGTCGATGCCCGTAAGGCTCCTTTGTCGCCTAACGGGCACGGCCTGCGGCCGCCCGTTGGGTCGCTGCTCGCGGCAAAAAGGGGTTCCTTCCCCCTCAAACTCCCCCATCCTCCCCAAAACCCGC
>CAJMRA010000346.1 GCA_905215675.1 uncultured bacterium
GGGGGGAAGGAAACCCCCTTGTGCGCTAGCCAAGGGGGTTTCCTTCCCCCCAGAAGAACGCTCTAAATGAAAAACGCTTCCGGGCTGCGGTGGTTTCCGCTGCCCGGAAGCGTTTTTTGCGATGTGCGTTTCCGCCTCAGCGGATATACTGGGGGATATTGAGGAGAACTTCGCGGGTGAAGGAGATGATCTTGTCCATCAGCCATGGCAGGGCCACGAGCAGCGCAAGGAACATGCTGACGATTTTCGGGATGAATGTCAGGGTTTGTTCCTGTATCTGGGTGGCGGCCTGAATGATGCTGAGAACGATACCGACGGACAGACCCACGCCCAGCATGGGCAGGGCCATCATGAGACAGAGCTCGATGGCCTGTCTGCCGAAACCGACCACGAATTCCGGGGACATGGCAAAACCTCGCAGTGGAAAGAAGAAGATGCCCGTCAGAGCATGAAACTATTGACGAGGGAGCCGACAAGGAGATTCCAGCCGTCCACCATGACGAAAAGAAGCAGCTTGAAGGGCAGGGATACCATCATGGGCGGCAGCATCATCATGCCCATGGCAAGGAGGATGCTTGAAACGACCATATCCATGACGAGGAAGGGGATATAGATCAGGAAGCCGATGGTGAAGGCCGTCTTCAGTTCGCTGATGACGAAGGCGGCGGCCAGCATCATGGTGGGCACTTCCTCCTTGTTCTTGGGAGCGTCCATCTTGGTGATGGAATAGAAGATGGAAATATCCTTTTCCCGCGTATGCTGGAACATGAATTTCCGAATGGGCTGCTGGGCGCGGTCGAGGGCCACGCGGTAGTCGATCTGTTCGCTCAGGTAGGGTTGCAGGGCCTCGTCGTTGATGCGCTTGCCCACGGGGAACATGATGACCACGGTGAGGAAGATGGCGAGGCTGGCGAGTACCTGCGTGGGCGGCAGCTGCTGGACGCCCATGGCCTGACGAAGGAAGCTGAACACGATGATGATGCGCGTAAAGCTGGTGATGGTCAGCACGATGGAGGGCGCGACGGACAGGATGGTCAGCAGAAAGAGAACGTCCAGCAGGACGGAAACCTTGGTGGGTTCGGGAGCGCCGCCGGAAAGCGTCAGCTGCAACGAGGGTGTGCTCATTTCCTGCGCCGCCTGCGCGAGGCTAGGAAGCAGCAGAATTGTCGCCAGAAGGGCCAGCATCGGCAGCATCCGCAAGAGCCTGCCGAAAGGACGTGCTTTCGTTTTCATGCGACACGGTGTCCTCAGAAGCTAAGAGAGTGATGTTGTGTTCCGTCACGCCGAGAAGGAGGCGCTTGCCCATGAAGCGGACGACGGTCAGGCCCTTTCGCGGGCCGAGGGGCATCTGGGCCTCCATGATGAGCGCGTCGCGGGGCAGGCTGCCGGGCCGGGGCAGGAAGTTGAACTTGCCGTAGCGCCGCAGCAGCCAGAGCATGAGCCAGAGAAAGGCCAGCAGCAGAAAAACGGCGCTGAGGGCCTGAAGATAGCCGCCCCAGGAGAAGGCGTGCGGCGAGAGCGCGGCGGCGTCCGCCGCGGGGGCCTGCTCGGCGGCGGAAACGGCGGCGGCCTGCAGGCTGCTCAGGGCAAGGCCCGCGAGGCCGCGGCGGAAAACGCCGCCCGCACGACCGGCGGCGCGCCGCGCACGCGACGGACGCATGCGCGGCGCGGGCCGCATGGCGCGGGAACTAGCCAAGCTGTTTCACCCGTTCGATGGGGCTGATGATATCGGTGAGGCGCACGCCGAACTTTTCGTTGATGACCACGGCTTCGCCGCGGGCAACGAGCTTGCCGTTGACGTAGACTTCCAGAGGTTCGCCGGCCAGCTTGTTCAGTTCCACGACGGAACCCTGGCCGAGTTGCAGCAGTTCGTTGATGAGCAGACGGGTCCGGCCCAGTTCCGCGGACACGTCCAGCGGAATGTCGAGAATGAAATCCAGTTCGCGCTTGAGCTTGTTGTCGGAAGGCTGACGCGCGGTTTCCGTCATGTCCTTGAACTTGGCGTCGGTGGCCTGCTGGGCCGTGGACGTTTCGGTAATTTCCTTTTCGGCGTGGGCTGCCTCGTCCTGCGCAAGGGAGGCGGCCCAGTCGGCGGCCAGAGCCTCGTCGCTGGAGTCGTTCGCCTTGGGAGCGGCGTCGAAACCGAGATCGGCGCCGAGGTCTTTGCCGTCGAGATCGAGCCCGGCCAAGATATCCTGATCGTCTGCCATGAGAATCCCCGTTACTTGTGTCGCCGCGGGTCCGCCCGCAAGGGTGCGGACGCCGCGCGGAAATATGTGTAAGGTTGTCTTCCGGGAGCGGATGGCCGGTTTCCCGGCGCGAACGCTCCCGCAGCCGGAGGCCCGGCTGGAGCAATTTTAGTTTGAAACGCTGCGCGTTTCAAACCATACGGCCTGTCGTTTCGCGGAAA
>CAJMRA010000347.1 GCA_905215675.1 uncultured bacterium
CGGCGGCACGTCATGATTATGGAAACCGCCGGGCATCGTTCTTTTTGGGGTGCTGCAATGTTTTTTCTTTTTCGGGCGGCACAGCGCCGCCCGGCCCGAAGTGAACGGAAAAACCGCGCTATTTCCCTTCGTCGGCATCGGCAAAAGGCATCAGGCCCTCCGGCGTTTCGGCCCAGAGCCGGACGACGGGGATCGCCGCGGACAACGGCGCATAGGCCAGCACCGGGAAGGCGTAAACCGGATCGTCCCCCCCGTCGGGGTCAGGGATGCGCCACTGCCCGGGCCGCACATGCAGCCGCACGCCGGACATATCCGCCAGAAAATCGGGCAATGCCGCCTTCCGGCGGACGGACTCCGCCGCCTGCATGCGCCACCAGCGTTGCAGGGGCAGGGGAGGGAGGCGGCGCATATCCACAGGACTCTGACGCCAGATGCTCCACTGTTCCGGCAGGGGAGCGGCGCAGCGCGCCACGAGCCAGACTTCCGAAAACGTCGCATTATCGCCGCTTGTGGCAACCAGCCATGCCGTACGGATACCGAGCGCCTCCAGCGCGGGCGGTACCGCAAGCTGCCGCGCTCCGGGCCGACCGGTCGCGGCTCCGGCGGCAACGGCGTCTCCCGACGCGCTGCGGACGCTGCCGAGCCCGTAGAGCCAGGCCACCCAGAGATTGGGCCATGCCTCGGGATCAGGCGGCAGGGCCTCCGCCTCATGAACAGGAAAGACGCCGTAGTCCAGACGGCGGACGCTCACGGCAGGCAGGCTTGCGTCAATGCTGCGGCGACGACTGCCGGGGCGGGCGAGTTCGCCGAGTATTCCGAAGCGAAAGGAAGGATTCGCCCCGGAAACGCTCTCGCCTTCCTCCTCAAGAAACGCATAACGCAGGGCAAGGCGATCGGCGATATCCGCAAAGGCTCCGTTACAGGCGTTCAGGGCCGTCAGTCGCCAGTTGGCGCCGCCGCACAGCAACAGCACGGCGGGCACAAGCACCAGCCAGAGCCGCATATCCCGCGCATGCGCCATGGCTTGCAGGCGACGAACCAGCCAGCCCACAAAGGGATAGAGAACGCACCCCAGCACAAAGGCTCCGTACGGGGCCATTCCGGCGGCGAATTTCGGCGTCGCGCCGAGGGGCGCATCCGTGCCCGCATGCAGCAGGGCGACGCCCATGGTGAACAGCACATAGCCAGACGGCGCGGCCAGACACAGCCAGGGATACGGCGAGGGAATCTTTTCCCGCTCCTCCCGATCGGGACGCGGCAGCAGCAGCGTCAGGGCAACCACGGCAATGAGCCAGGGGAGCGAAAGGCACCAGAACGAATGATGAAGCCAGTCGGCGGGCAGGGTGGACAGATTCTGCCATACGGCGTTTGCATCCACATGCCGCACGGCGCGACGGACGAAATTACCCGGAGCAAGGAAGGACAGCACAAGCGCCGCAAGGACCCAGGCGCTCACGCGGGTGATGTCGCGCGCCAGCGGATGACGACAGCGCCAGGCCAGCAGGGAAGCGGCTACGGAGGCCAGAAAGACGGCCAGCGCCGCATGCTCATAAACGCCCACGGCAAGAATGCCCGCAAGGGTCGCCCAGCGACGAGGGGCCGCAGCCCAGACGGTCGGCGCGGCGCAACGCCGCCAGAAACCGCGCACGCCGCGCTGCGTGCGCAGGGCCCCGTGCCTCAGGCCGGAGCGCGGCACGGCCTCTTGGGGATGGGCGCGCCAGAGGCGGCACAGCAGCGCCATGAACAGCAGACCCATGCCGCTTTGCAGCGCAACGGACAGGACGTCCGTCTGCATATAGAATAATTGCAGTCCCTGATGGCAGGCCAGCAGACAGAACAGGGCGAACACGCCCCACAGCGCCGACCAGAAGCGGGAGCCTCCCAGGGCGCGCGCCAGCACGTAGCCCGCCAGCGCATGCAGCGCCATGACCGCCGCGCAGACCAGCGCCGTCAGGGGAGCATGAACGCCGCCCTTGCCCAGCAGCACGACAAGAAAATGATGGGTATAGCGCCCGCTCCAGAAAACCCACTCCTTGCCTGCCTCGTACAGACCGCCCGGCAGATCCAGAAAGAACATGGCGCGGGTCGCATAGTCGAAATCATCGCCACGCGGATAAAGAAAACCGAGCGCCCAGAAGAAGGGCAGCAGGGCGCAGGCAAGAAACAGAAACCAGAATCTGGAGACCTTTTGCGGCGGCAGGGGAGTCATGCGGCGTTCTCGTCATTAGAGCATTTTCAGTTTGAAACGCTATGCGTTTCAAACCATACGGCCGTCGTTTCGCGGAAAAAACGCGGTTTTTCCGCTCACTTTAGGCCGGGCGGCGTGTTATAACACTAAACCGTTCTTCTGGGGGGAAGGGAACCCCCTTGGCTAGCGCACAAGTGGGGTT
>CAJMRA010000348.1 GCA_905215675.1 uncultured bacterium
TTCTTTTTTGACAATCCCTTTGTTAACTTTCTTGGTACAATCTGCCGGAACCCCCCTCTCGCGCGAGCAGCGACCGAAGGCGGCCGCAGGCCGTGCCCGTTGCGACGAAGGAAGCTACGGGCATCGACAGCAGAGATGAGGGGGTTCCCCTCCCCCTGAATCTCAACCCTCAACCCATTTCAAAGATAAAATGCGCTAAAAACGCTCTAACGTTTTCTGACCATCATCAGGGAAAGATATTCCTCGGGGCGGCGGGCTATGGCGTCGGGATCGCTTTCCAGCAGTTCGCCCGGCATGGTCAGGCGTTCGGCATAGAGCAGGTCCACGTCCTCTTCCCGGCGCAGGCGTTCGAGCAGGGCGGCCCGGCTGCGGTAGGTCTTGAGCAGCACGGTGGTGGAGCCGGGAGGAAACGTCAGCGTCGCGGCCTGTTCGGCACGGAACGACGGCACGATATGCAGACTTTCGCCGTTTTCCACCAGCACCTTGCCGGACCGGGCCGCAAGGGCGGCAAAGGAGGTGATGCCCGGCACCACTTCCACCGCCGCGCCGGGCAGTTCCCTGCGGATGATCTCCAGCACATAGCCGAACGTACTGTAGGTCATGGCGTCGCCCAGCGTGGCGAAGGCGCAGTCCCGCCCGGCCCGCAGCTCGACGAGAATTTCCTCGGCATTGGCGCGCACCTGCGCGGCCCGTTCCCGCGCATCGCGCGACATGGTGAAGGTCTGGAGACGAATTTCTCCGCGCGGTTCCAGCCATTCCACCACATTCCGGGAAACGCTGTCGTCGGCATTGCGGGAAATCACGGTAAAGATCACATCCACGGCGCGCAGCACCTCGGCGGCCCGCAGGGTCAGATAGCGCGGATCGCCGGGACCGATGCCCACGCCGTATAATTTTCCGTATTGCATCCTGTCTTTCCTTCACAAAAAAGAGGAAGGTCCGGCGCGGCACTGCCGCCGTCGGCGAACCTTCCTCTTCAAAAAATGAACCGCGCCCTACTCGGCCTTGCCGGGGCGGGCAAGATCAATCACGGCATGGCGCGAATGCTCCAGAAACACCTGCCGGACGCCTTCCATCTGTCCCAGCCCCACAAGATGGGGAACGGGCGTCATGCCCGCCGCCCGCACGCGCGACGCCCAGGAATCCGCTTCCGGCCCCGCCAGATCGTTGCAGGCATGGTCGCCCGCCACCAGCATGAACGGCTGGAGCCAGACGCGCTTCACGCCCGCGGCCTTGAGCTGCGGCAGGACACGCTCAAAACTGTTCGCCCCCTCCACGGAGGCAAGCCAGACCAGCGGGTCCGCCTTGTGAAATGCTGCGGCGGCCGCCGCCAGCGTCAGGTCTCCGGGACCGCGATCGTTGCCGTGGCCCATAAGCACCACGGCGTCGCCCTTGCGGCGCTCCGGCAGGGAGGCCAGCACCACGGAAACCACCGTATCGAGGTCCCGCTCCGATACCAGCAGGGGGTATCCCACCTTCACGGACTTGAACACGCCGGGATTTTTCGTCACGTGCCGCACGATCATGCGTTCAAGCTGACTGTATTCCTCCGCCGGAGCAATATGCAGCGACTGTACCGTGACCTCGTCCACGCCCTGTGCCGCCAGTTCCTTCAGCGCCGCGGCGACGGACGGCACGGATTCCCCGGCCGCCGCAAGCTTCCTGCGGATGATATCCGACGTGAAGGCCAGCAGCACCGGCCCTTTCCCTTGCGCCTTATACTCGGCGACAACGGCGTCGATGGACGAACGCGCGTCGCCGACGGAGGTTCCGAACGCCACCAGCAGCGTCCCCTGCCGCGCCGAAACCGGCACGGCGAACGACAGGCAGCACAGCAGGCAGCACCACAGCGCCGCGACAACAAGCCTTTTCATGGCAACTCCTTGCTCCAAACTCCGTGGAGCGAACGGCCCGGGGCCGTTCTTTATGGGCTTTCAGGCTGGTTTCCCGGCTCAAGGGTCTTCTGCCGCCGCGCCTTCCCATGACATGCGTCACAGTGGCCTGTTGCGGGGCATCGCCTTTCACGGTTGCGGGTCAGCGTCGGTTTTTACGAACTTCCCAATTATCCCGGAAACTCCGGGCACCTGAAAACGGTTGCGATGGAATGCTTTTCCCCCTATCCCGACAAGGGGCCTTCTGTCGAGAGAAAACACAGGGAAAAAAAACTTTTCCCCGCCGAAACACCCTCCGCGCCATACGAACCGACGCAGCCGGAAGACGGGCGACGGCGTGACCGCCATGCCGGTTCCTCCCGGAGCAATTTCAGTTTTCAAAGGTGAAACGCTCTGGAGCAATTTCAGTTTGAAACGCTGCGCGTTTCAAACCATACGGCCTGTCGTT
>CAJMRA010000349.1 GCA_905215675.1 uncultured bacterium
TCGTTTCGCGGAAAAAACGCGGTTTTTCCGCTCACTTCGGGCCGGGCGGCGCTGTTCCGCCGCCTCACGTTTCACCTTTTTCAAAGGTGAAACGCTCTAAAGACATTTCAAGCTGAAATGATGCTATCGGGAGGATCATAGCCGAAGGCCGCAAACGGGAAAAGGCCGCCCATCCAGAAAATGGGCGGCCTTTTCTTGAAAAAATCAAGCGGCGGGCTGATTCAGGATGCCGCCAGCGGATCGGGACCGTAGGCATTGGGGCCGTCGGTTCCCCTGAACAGGCTCTGCCAGCAGGCATACAGCCCGGTAACGCAGCTCAGCAGGGCCACGGCCAGAAGAATCAGCCTGATAAACGAGCCGTACAGGTCGTAACGACTGAAAAGATCGCTGTAGACGGCGATCTGGACGGCATACCCCCACAGAAGGAGAATCTCCCCGCAAATAGCCGTGATAAAGCAGCTGATGCCGCTCTTGCCGCGATCGTGCAGCCGACGGACCCAGACCCCCAGGGTCGGCGGCAACAGCCCCCAATGGACAATAAGGAGCAGCCCCGTCATGATCCAGTATGTGGTCATGGTCACTGCGGGGCAGAACAGCTCCCAGCTTGCGAGTACCAGCGCGAGCAGCAGGCAGAACAGCTGAAACCACCAGAATTCCGAACGGGATGCGCGCCCGGAAAAACAGCAGTACTTGCGCAGGAGCACCGTCGAGACGGCCTTTCCGAAGGTCATCTTTTCCTCCTCTGACAAAGTGCCTTATCTTTGAAGAAGAGAGCGCGCGAGGCAGCGGCACAGTGCCGCCCGGCTTGTCGTTTCGCGGAAAAACCGCGCGTTTTCCGCGAAACGACAGGCCGGATGTTTTTTAAGCGCCGTCATTCGCGAGCAGGGCGCGCAAATGACGGCAAACTTGCGAACTCTCCACAGAGCAATTATAACAGGAAGTTGCTCCCGGCGCAAACCGGGCGCGGCGTCGGCTCGTCCCGTCGTTTCCGCCTCCGGGTTCCGCCGTTGTCACAAACCTCAAACCGCAAGGAGACGCACATGCTCGTCATTCATGCCCGCCGCCACATCGGCGCACAGGAGGCCATGCCGTCATGACCGAACCCACCCTTCGCCACTGGCTGGCCCTCGGGCTGGCCATCCTTCTGGAAGTGGGCGGCACTTCCTTTCTCAAGTTTTCCCAGTCGTGGACATTTCCCCAGGCGGAACTTTGCGGCCTTGCCGTCATGCTCGCGGCCATCTGCCTTTCCTACTACTGCCTTGCCAAGGCCACGACGGGCCTGCCCGTGGGCGTCGCCTTTGCCTTCTGGGAGGCCTGCGGTCTCAGCCTCATCGCCCTCATGGGATTCTGCTTCTTTCACGAGGAGCCCACGCCGCAGCGTCTGCTCGGTCTTGTCTGCGTGCTGGCCGGGGCCATGCTGGTCAACCGCGGCACGGAACACGGCCCGGCCGCGCCGCAAGACGACAAGGAGGAACGCCCGTGATGAGCGACGCCTTCCCCCTTGCCGGACTGCTGGCCCTGCTGCTGGTGGCCTGCGCCGCCGCGCTGGACGTGCTGGCGAATCTGCTGCTTGCCCGCTCCGACGGTTTCCGCCGTCGCCTGACGGGCTGCGCGGCTCTTGTCTGCATCGGCGCGGCCTTCTATTGCCTCTCCCTTGCCCTGCATCACATGGATCTTTCCGTGGCCTATGCCCTCTGGGGCAGCTTCGGCATTCTCGGCACCTCCGTGGGCGGCTGGATCTTCTTCCGGCAGAAGTTGCGCCCCTGCGCCTTTGCGGGCATATTCCTGCTCATCTGCGGCGTCGTCCTGCTGCATCTGTAACCGCTTTTCAGCGGGCGCAGCGCCGCCCGGCGCGCCTCGTCTTGTCAGGCACGCCGGGCGCGTCTATACTTGCGGACAAAGGCCCGGCCCCTTTCGCCCGGGCCGCAATGATCTTCCAAGGAATCTGCCATGTGTCTTGCCATTCCAGCCCAGATTGTGGAACTCCAGCCCGAAGGCATGGCCCGCGTGCGGGTCGGTGAAAGCGACACCTATCTGACGGCCTCCATGCATCTGCTGCCCGAACCGCCCAGGGTGGGCGATTATGTCATTGTCCACGCGGGCTTTGCCCTCCATTCCATGAATCCGCAGGAAGCGCAGGAAAGTCTGGCGGCCCTGCGCGAACTCGTGGAGGCCTCCGACGGCGTTCCCGCGCCGTTCTGAGGGCCCGGCCTTGCCGCAGGAAAGGCGTTCCCGTCATCCTTCCCGGCAGGCCCCGGGGAGTTTTCTCTTTTTTAGAGCGTTTCACCTTTGAAAAAGGTGAAACGCGAGGCGGCGGCACAGC
>CAJMRA010000350.1 GCA_905215675.1 uncultured bacterium
CCCCAGGCCCCCCATCCTTCCCCCAACGCGCTTTTTCAGAGGGGATACAGGCCAGACTGAAATTTCTCTAGAAAAATAAAATATCATAGCATGTTATAAAGTCCCCCTTTATCCGGCACATACTGTGCGCGGGTTTTGGGGGGATGGGGGAGTTTGGGGGGAAATCACGGGAACGCCTTTCCTCGCTTCGCTACGGAACGGCTGGACCTTTTTTGCCGCGAGCAGCGACCCGACGGGCGGCCGCAGGCCGTGCCCGTCAGGCGACAAAGAAGCCTTACGGGCAGCAACAGCAGAGCAAAGGGGTTCCTTCCCCCTCAAGAACAAAACATAACGAGTCCCGAGCCTGCTGTTGCAGCCCCCGGCTTGACAACGCGCGGGCGGCGTGCCTAAGTAGCGAAACCGTACTCTTTTCTCCTGCCCATTCCACGTTTTTTCTCCGCTCCCAACGAACAAGGAACTACCGATGCATCGACGCACCGTCCTCATGGGGCTTGCCGCTTCGGCTCTGGCGTTCAATCTGCCGGCGGCGTTCGCCCGGACCGCTTCACTGAATCTGCTGGCGACCACCTACCCCGTCTATCAGCTTGTCCGCAATATTGCCCGGGGAGTGGACGGCGTACAGGTGGAACTGCTGATTCCGGCGGGTACCGGCTGCCCGCATGACTACGCCCCCAGCCCGGCGGACATGCAGAAACTGGCGCGGGCGTCCATCATCATTCTCAACGGTCTGGGCATGGAACTCATGCTGGACGAGAACATCCGCCGTCTCAACCTGCCGGTCGTCCTGGCCTCCGTCGACGTCTCCACCCTGCCGTCGCTCATACGGGACAATCTGCAAGACAAGGAAGATCACAGCCATACGCACGCGCTCAATCCCCATATCTTCGCCGCCCCCGGCCGCGCGGCCCAGATGACGCGCTCCATCGCGCTCCAGCTGGGAAAGCTGGTCCCCCGGCATGCCGCCGCCTTCGCGGCCAACGCCTCCGCCTATGCGGAACGCCTCGACGGACTTGCCGCCCGGCTGAAAAACGCCGGAGCCCCCTTTGCCGCCGCCGGCGTCATTCTCTACCATGACGCGCTGGCCTATCTGGCCGACGACGCGGGCATTCCCGTCCTTGACGTGGTGCAGGAAAACGAGGAACAGGCCCCCACGGCCGCGCGCCTCATGGCGGTCGTCCGGGAAATAGCCCGACGCCGCCCCGCCCTGCTTATAGGCGAACGCCAGTTTCCCGCCGACGCCATGCTGACGCTGGCGCGGGAAAGCGGCGTGCCCCTGATCTTCCTGGACTCCGGCGCTTCCGGCGACGCCGACGCGCCGCTTTCCGCCTACGAGGACTGCATGAACGCCAATATCCGCGCACTGGAGGCCGCCGGTGCCCGAAAGTAGCCCGGCCGTCCGGGTACGCGGCCTGACGGTCCGGCGCGGCGCGCATACGGCGCTGCGCGACGTCGACGCCGTTATCCCCCGGGGCAGCAGCACGGTCCTTGTCGGCCCCAACGGCGCGGGCAAGACCACCTTTCTGCTCTGTCTTGCGGGGGAACTCCCCTGCGACGGACATATAGACATCCTCCCCGTGGAGGGACGCGCGCCCCGGCTGTCCTTCGTCCCCCAATACGTGACTCCGGCCGCGCGCATGCCGCTGACCGTCATGGAATTTCTCTCCCTCGACGGCAATCGCCGCCCTCTCTGGCTCGGTCTCGGCAGCGCGGCCCGTCGGCGCGCCGTCGAAGCGCTGGAACCGGTGCATGCCGAAAAGCTGCTGCGCCGCCCCATGTGCGGCCTCTCCGGCGGCGAATCCCGGCGCGTCCTGCTGGCCGCGGCCCTCATGCGCAAGCCCGATCTGCTCTTTCTCGACGAACCCGCCGCCGGGGTGGACATGCGCGGCGAACAGGAATTCTGGCAGCTTCTGGACAAGGCCCGGCAGGAACGCGGCTTCACCCAGATCATGGTGACGCACAATCTGCCGCTGGCCGCGCACTATGCGACGCACGTCGTCGCCCTCAATCAGACGCTGATCGCCCAGGGCGCGCCGCATACCGTCCTGACGACGCAAACCATGCTGCGCCTTTTCGGCGTGCCCATTCACCTTTATCCGGATCAATGCGCGCACCTTGAACAGGTTTGCGCCAAATGCGGCGCGCAGTGCGGCCTTGCGTCAGGGGCCGCCCCCCTCTCCCCCCCGGCCCCCGCCCCCCGAAGCCCCCCCCCCCCCCCCTGGAACCCCCCGCCCCCGCGCACCC
>CAJMRA010000351.1 GCA_905215675.1 uncultured bacterium
TCGTTTCGCGGAAAAAACGCGGTTTTTCCGCTCACTTTGGGCCGGGCGGCGCTGCGCTGCCGCCTCGCGTTTCATCTTTTTCAAAGTTGAAACGCTCTAGAGGGCAAAAGGGCAGGCCGTTTTCTGGAAACGCGCCTGCCCGGTAAACTGGAAAGGGAGCGGGGCTACAACAGGCCTTCGTACTGCCGGGCGAGATCCTCGGGGGTTTCGCGGCGGCGGATCAGGCGCGCCCTGCCGTCAAGATCAATGAGCACTTCGGCGCAGCGGCAGCGCTGCGTATAGGACGACGACATGGAGAAGCCGTAGGCTCCGGCATCGAGAATGCCGAGGACATCGCCTTCATGCATGGTCGGCAGGAGGCGCTTTTTGGCAAGGATGTCGCCGCTTTCGCAGATGTTGCCGACGATGGTCTGTTCCTTTTCGGCGCGATCGGCCGTTCCGGCGGGACCCGCGTAGATTTCCATGTCATGGAAGGAATCGTACATGGCCGGACGGGCCAGCACATTGAAGCCCACGTCGGTGCCCACATAGCAGTTGGGGCCGTTGTACTTGACGTTGTTGACGCCGGTCAGGATGATGCCGCATTCGGCCACCACGAAGCGGCCGGGCTCGATGAGGAAGCGTCCCCGATAGCCGGTGCGCGCGGACCAGTCGGTAATGAGCCGGTGGAAGAGCTCGCCGAATTTGTCCATGTCGAGCGGCGCTTCGCCGTCATACTTGTGATAGGGAATGCCGGGACCGCCGCCGAAGTCGATGATCTCCAGCGAGGCAAGCACGTCCGCGGGCAGGCGATCGGCCAGCTGGAGGAGCACGCGCGCGGCCTCGATATAGCCGTCGGGCTCCATGAACAGGGAGCCGATATGATGATTGATGCCCGCCAGCGTCATGTCGTACTTTTTGAGCAGGGCCAGCACGTCATCCAGAAGATCGGGCGTGACGCCGAATTTGGTTTCCTTGCCCGCCGTGATGACTTTCTGATGATGCCCCGCGCCGATGCCGGGATTGAAGCGGACCATGAGTTTGCCGCCGCGGTTGACGCGGCCGAGCGTTTCAATCTGCGACAGGGAATCCACGCTGATGAGCAGCCCCTCGTCGAGGGCGTGGCGCATTTCTTCCTGCGAGATGTTGTTGGCGATATAGAGGATTTCGTCGGAGCGGAATCCGGCCAGCTTGTCCATATAGATTTCGCCGGGGCTCATGGCGTCCGCCACGAGGCCTTCTTCGCGGATGATGCGGAGCAGGACGGGATTGGCGTTGGCCTTGACGGAGTAGTTGACGCCGAAGCCGGGATGGTCGGACAGACCCTTGAGCCGGCGGCAGCGTTCGCGCAGCACGGCTTCATTATAGACATAAAGGGGCGAACCGTAGGTTTCGAGCAGTTCGCGGGGGCTGTGCGCGCCGTAGAAGCTCAGGCCGTCGGTATAGCTGGAACGAACATCGGACATGCTGACCTCGAAATGGGGGAATGCGCCGGAAGGCGTTGATGGCGAAAGGGGGGGCGCGCACGGTTTGCCGTCCGTGCGTGCGCATGTGCGCTTATATATGGTGCGGGGGGCGGTCTCTGTCAAGATTGCGCGCGCAAACAGCCCCCCGGCCGCGCATTGACAAGCGCGCGGGGCCGTGTTCATATACCCGAAAAACCGGCGTCCGTTCCGTTTCGCCGCGAGCGGAGGGGCGGACATCCTTCGCCGTCGGCGTCCCTTCCGGGCGCTGCGGCGCAACCCATTGCAGATACTCGGCGGTACGACCGCCGCAGGAGACGGATATGCCGATCAAGAAGGGCGATACCCTGCGCGTGCACTATGTGGGCACGCTGGATGACGGAACGGTGTTCGATTCCTCGCGCGAACGCGATCCCCTGGAATTCGTCATGGGCAAGGGCATGCTGATTCCCGGTTTCGAGAAGGCGCTGGAGAATCATGAAGCGGGCGACGTGGTCAAGGTCGTCATTCCGCCGAGCGAGGCGTACGGCGAACTGGACCCCGAACTGATCTTCACCGTGCCGCGCGCGCAGGTGCCGGATCACATTCCCGCCGAGGTGGGCGTGCCCCTGCAGCTTTCCAACGAGGAAGGGCAGATGGACGTCACCATCACCGAAGTCACCGATGACGAACTGACGCTGGATGCCAATCATCCTCTGGCGGGCAAGACCCTGACCTTCGAAATCGAGGTCGTCAGCGTCAATTAGAGCGTTTCACCTTTGAAAAAGGTGAAACGCGAGGCGGCGGCACAGCGC
>CAJMRA010000352.1 GCA_905215675.1 uncultured bacterium
GAGCGGAAAAACCGCGTTTTTTCCGCGAAACGACAGGCCGCATGGTTTGAAACGCAGCGCGTTTCAAACTGAAATTTCTCTAAAGGAAGAGTTATGCTTGCGAATTTGAAAGGCATATTTGCCCCGCAGGCGGTGGCGCAGTCTCTCAAGACGCTGCCGCCGCTGGAAAGCACCTTTATGGATCGTTTTTTCAAGCAGCGTCCGACGCATCCCCTGTCCATGCTGGGCGTCACCGATCTGAAAGCCGTGGTGCAGACCGTGCCCGTGGTGCGCCGCGACGGCGTGCCCGTGCCTCTGGACAATGAATCCGTCGAAACGCAGTTCTTCGCGCCCCTGCCCATCAAGGTGCAGATACCCGTTACGGCGGCGGAACTGAACGATTTGCGCGTGCTGCTGGGCAACACGGCCTCTCTTGAGGCATGGCGCACGCGCAAGGTGGAACAGATACGGCAGGCCGTCCACGCGACCACCGAGGGCATGTGCGCGGGCGTGCTGACCACGGGCAGGCTGGCCTGGCCGGTACGCACCCCGGGCGGCCGTTCGGAAACCTACGGCATCGACTACGGCGAGCCTCTTTCCCATGAGCTGACGACCAAACTGACGGGAACGAGCAAACTTTCCGACGTGTACCGCCTGCTGCGGGCCATGCAGCGGAAAATCCGCATGGCGGGCATCGGCGGCAAGGTGGAGTTCCTGTGCGGCGAAGATGTGGCGGCCGTATTTCTGGACATGGCGGAAAACTATCGCTCCACGGCGCAGGACGCGCCCATCGGCATCAGGCTGGGCGACGGCGAGGTGCGCATCGGCAGTTACGTCATCCGCTTTATGGATGAAACCTATCCCGCTCCCGTGTCCGGGGAATGGGTGCCCAAGCTGGACGCGAAAACCCTGCTGGGCGTGGCCGTGGATGTGCCGGGCACCATCTGGTACTGCGCCATTGATTCCATTTCCGCAGGAAATGCCGCCGTTCCCCTGCATATCGTGCCGGTGAAGAGCGACGACGATTCCGCCATTACCCTGATCGGCCAGGCCAAACCGCTTCCGGCGCGTCCGTCGCGGGCGGTCTGCAAGGCCGTGGTGGTCGAGTAAACGGCTGTTGGCAAAAAGCGCCCGTAACCGCCACGGAGAGGCGGTTTCTCCTCCGGGGCGGTTACGGGCCGGGAAAGTTTTTCAGACTAGTCTAAAACTAGTCCAAAACGCGAAAAACGGGGATTCCATGCTGTTGTGCAATCGTGGCCATATCGTGGACCTGTTGCATGCTCCCTATGTGGAGGCGTGCGAAAAACAGAATCCCGGCATCGTGGATCGCACCATCGAAGCCGTGTCCGGAGAAGTGGGCGACGCGCTGTCCTACCGCTATCCGCAGCCCTGGCCCTATGTGCCGGAGCTGGTGCGTTACATCGCCGCCGTTATCAGCGCCTACAGGGTGGTCGAGGCCATTACGTCTCTGGTGGATACGGAGGAGAGCGGCGAGAATGAATGGCTCCCCCTGCAAAAGCAGTGGAAATACTGCACGGACCTGCTGGCGGACCTTGCTTCCGGCAAGTTGAAACTGCCGCTTGAAGAAGCAAATCCCGACCGGGAAGAAGCGAGCGTTGCCGTGGTGAGCAGGCCGCCGTTTTTTGATTTGCGAGGGCTGTGATGACTAATAACGGCGCTTCCCTGAACTGGGGTGGCCTTGACGCCGCTCTGGGGCATGCGGCCAAGAAGCTGGGCAATACGCAGGCGCTCATGGAGTCCGTGGGCGATGTGCTGGTGTCGGGCACGCGGCAGAGGTTCAGCGACGAGGAAGACCCGAAGGGGCGGAAATGGCTCAGGTCGGGACGAGCCGCCGAATCCGGCGGGCAGACGCTCACGGATACGGGGCGGCTGCGCGACTCCATCGAGTATGCGGCCACCACGAACAAGGTCATGGTGGGCAGCAATCTGGTATACGCCCGGATTCATCAGGAAGGCGGGACAATCACTCCCAGAAAGGCGAAGAAGCTGGTTTTCACCGGGCGCGGCGGCAAAAAGGCAGCCGTTGACAAGGTGATCATCCCCGCCCGCCCCTATCTGGGCGTTTCCGGGCAGGACCTGGAGGAAGTCCGGGCAACGATGGCCGACTTTCTGGCCGGGGCTTTCACACCATAGAGCAATTTCAGTTTGAAACGCTGCGCGTTTCAAACCATACGGACTGTCGTTTCGCGGAAAAAACGCTGTTTTTCCGCTCACTTTGGGCCGGGCGGCGC
>CAJMRA010000353.1 GCA_905215675.1 uncultured bacterium
TTTCCGCGAAACGACAGGCCGTATGGTTTGAAACGCGCAGCGTTTCAAACTGAATTTGCTCTATTTGGGCTCGATGACTTCCTGTCCGTCCATGTAGGGGATCAGGACCTTGGGAATGACGACGCTGCCGTCCTTCTGCTGGTAATTTTCGAGAATGGCGGCCAGCGTGCGGCCGGTGGGCAGGCCGGAACCGTTGAGGGTGTGAAGGTAGGCCGTCTTGCCGCCCTTGGGTTTGAAGCGGATATCCGCCCGACGGGCCTGAAAGTCCTTGCAGTTGGAGCAGGACGAGATCTCGCGGTAGGTGTTCTGGGCGGGCAGCCAGACTTCCACGTCGTAGGTCTTGGTGGAGCCGAAGCCGAGATCGCCCGTGCAGAGGGAGATGACGCGATAGGGCAGTTCCAGCAGTTCCAGCAGGCGGCGCGCATGGCCGACCATGATTTCCAGCTGGTTCATGCTGTCGTCGGGATGGGCAAAGCGCACCATTTCCACCTTGGTGAACTGATGGAGGCGGATCAGTCCGCGCGTGTCCTTGCCCGCGGCCCCTGCTTCGGAGCGGAAGCAGGGGGTCGCCGCGCAGTAGGCGCGCGGCAGATCGCTTTCATCCAGCACTTCGCCCGCATGCAGGTTCGTCAGGGGCACTTCGGCCGTGGGAATCAGGTAATAATCCCAGGCGGGCATCTTGAAGAGGTCTTCCTCGAACTTGGGCAGCTGGCCCGTCCCGGTCATGGTGGCGCGGTTGACCATGAAGGGCGGGCAGACCTCTATATAGTCCTCGTGCCGGGTGTGCTGATCAAGAAAGAAGTTGACCAGCGCGCGGTCCAGCCGGGCGGCCCAGCCCCGATACACGACAAAGCGGCTTCCCGCCAGCTTGGCGGCGCGATCGAAATCCAGACCGTCCAGGGCCGTACCCACTTCCCAGTGCTGTCTGGGGGGAAAATCGAAGTCGCGGGGAGTTCCCCAGCGCAGCCGCTCGGGGTTTTCCGTCTCGTCCTTGCCTACGGGCGTGCTTTCGTCGGGAATGTTGGGAACGCCCATGAGCCATTCCTCCACGGCGGCCCTGGCCGCGGCGGTCTGCGTGTCCAGCGCCTTGATGCGATCGGACAGTTCGCCGAGTTCCGCCATCATGTGCGCGGCGTCCCCGCCCTCGCGCTTGAGCCGGGCGACCTCGCGGGAGGCGGCGTTCTGCTTCTGCTTCAGGGCTTCCACTTCCGCCAGCAGGGCGCGGCGGCGACCGTCCAGCGTGAGAAATTCGTCCACGCTCAGGGAGGAATGGCGATCGGCAAGGGCCTTTGCCAGCAGTTCGGGATTTTTCTGCACCAGTTTGAGGTCTATCATGGATATGTGCTCCTAGGCATTTTCTGTCTGATCGGGGGTCTGCGGCAGCGGCGGACCGGCGTTGACGTTGCTGCACGGTATCATCCCCGCCCCTTGCCTTGCAAGAAGGCAAAGGAACGTATATAGATATTCTCTGGACTTTTGGTAAACTTCAACCCCATGTGTGAGATGATTATGAAACTGATCCGCATTGCGCCGCTTTTTGTCCTGTCGCTGGCCCTGCTGCTTTCGGCTTGCGGCCCGAGCAATACCGTCCGCCTGCTGCCCCTGCCGCAGCCGGGAGTATCGGTGCTTCCCGCCCCCAATGCGCCGCGTATCAGTGTTGTCCCCTTTGAGGACAAGCGCATGGATGCCAATCTCGGCACGCGCCGCGACGGTTCCGCCTTTGTCGCCACGGAAGACGTGGCCCAGTGGGTCAGCCGCGGTCTTGCCGACGAACTGACCCGCGCCGGTTTGCAGGTTTCCTACGCGCTGACGCCCGGTCAGGCACGCAGCGGCAATCCCGATTACATCATCACGGGCAAGCTGGAAGAAGTCTGGATCAAGGAAGTCTCGTCCACGGAGCTGACGACCGGCATGCGCGCCACCTATGTGCTTGCCAGCCGGAGCGGCAAGGTTTCCAGTGAAACCCTCACCTCCGGTCAGAGCCGTAACGGCCTGCCCGGCGGTTCCGTCGCCGACGATCTGATGCGCCAGACCATGCTGGACCTCGTGCAGCCCATGGCCGCCAAGATCAAGCAGACCGTGTCGCACTAGAGCGTTTCAACTTTGAAAAAGGTGAAACGCGAGGCGGCGGCACAGCGCCGCCCGGCCCAAAGTGAGCGGAAAAACCGCGCTTTTTCCGCGAAAC
>CAJMRA010000354.1 GCA_905215675.1 uncultured bacterium
TTTTTTCCGCGAAACGACAGGCCGTATGGTTTGAAATGCGAAGCATTTCAAACTGCAATGGGCTCTAAAGGAAAAACGCTCCATCCGACAAAACATCCCGAAGGTGGTGACGCATGGGCATCTATTACATGATTGTCAACGTGGACAAGAAGGAAGCTCTTTCTTCGCACGATTTCAAATATGGCGCGAAGATGGCGGAATGGTGCTACCATTACGAAAAGCCGGTGCTGGCTCTGCATAATCTGCTGGCCGGTCGCTGGAAGGGCGACCGGGTGTACGTCTTCGCGGACGAGCTGGGCGATGTGGACGACGAGTACAGCGATGCGCTGAACTACGCCCGGAAGGTCTTCGGCGTGCGGAACGTGACGAGCTCTGCGAACACGCATTGCAAATGGCTGCAACCGGACGAGGTGGATATCGAGGATCACGGCCTGCGCTATATTTATAACCATGCGCTGAAAACATTTATCGATCTGAAGCATTGCCCTGACGACGACGAATATATCGCGCCCCTGCCGCTCCTGATTGCCATCGGCCATGACGGCCGGGGCGGCGGCAACTTCGATTTTGACGATGACGAAGACATGGTAGATGCCGTGGGCAGCTGGTGCGACAGCGTGCAGTCCATCGAAATCCGCAAGGAACCGCTGGAAGGCGTCGATTACGAGGAGTTCCGGCCGAATTTCTCGGAATTCGGTCTTATAGAAGACGAAGACGAGGACGAGGAGTAGAGAATCGTTTTCCGGGGGGAAGGAAACCCCATTCTTTCCCCAACGTGTTTTAGAGCGTTTCACCTTTGAAAAAGGTGAAACGCGAGGCGGCAGCACAGCGCCGCCCGGCCCGAAGTGAGCGGAAAAACCGCTACCCCGAAAGGGGCAGTATAAACAAAAACAGTAAAAACAGTTCACGAGGTTCACGGAGCAATGGAAAAGGATTTGCCCAAGGGATTTCGGGCCAGTTCGGCGCAGGCCGGATTCAAGGCGCCTGATCGGTATGATCTGGGTCTGATAGTTTCGGATCGTCCGGCGCAGGTGGCGGCGCTGTTCACGACCAACGTCTTTTGCGCCGCGCCCGTGCAGGTCTGCCGTGAGGCGGTGCGCGAACGGGGCGTGGCCCGCGCCGTGGTGGCCAATTCCGGGCAGGCCAACGCCTGCACCGGGGACGAGGGACTGGCCAACTGCCGCGAGACCTGCCGTCTGGTGGCGGAGATTGCGGGCGTTGCGCCCGAAGAGGTTCTTCCCCTGTCCACGGGCGTCATCGGCGCGCAGCTGCGGATGGATCGCTGGCGCGCGGCCATGCCGGAACTCAAGGCCAATCTGGGCACGCGGGATGCCGAGGGCTTTACGCGGGCGTTCATGACGACGGACGCCTTTCCCAAGTACGCCGTGCGGGAGGTGACGCTTTCCGGCGGGACGGTGCGGCTGGCGGGCATGGCCAAGGGGGCGGGCATGATTTGCCCCAACATGGCGACCATGCTTTCCGTGGTGCTGTGCGATGCCGAGGTGGAAGGGCCGGTCTGGCAGGCCATGTTCGGCCGCGCGGTGAATGCGACTTTCAACCGCGTTTCCGTGGACGGCGACACCTCCACCAACGACACCGTGCTGGGACTTGCCAACGGGGCGTCGGGCGTGAAGGCCGAAGGGGCGGACGCCGGGACGCTGGAACGCGCCCTGACCGACATTCTCGGGCAGCTCGCCTACATGCTGGTGAAGGACGGCGAAGGGGCCACCAAGGTCATGCACATTCGTGTGGACGGCGCGGCCTCCGATGCCGAGGCCGAGACCGTCGCGCGCACGGTGGGGCATTCGCAGCTCGTCAAGACGGCCATTTACGGCAAGGATGCCAACTGGGGCCGCATCGTGGCCGCCGTGGGCCGCAGCGGCGCAACCGTCCGGCCCGACGCGCTGGTGCTGACCCTGTGCGGCATCGAACGCTTCCGCAACGGACAGCCCGTCAACGACGATGCGGAAGACCGCCTTTATGAGCTGTTGCAGGGCAACGACGTGGACATCCATATTGAACTGGGCGTCGGTCAGGGCTCGTATACGCTTCTGGCGTCCGATTTGAGTCACGGCTATGTGACCCTGAATTCCGACTACCGGTCGTAAGTGCCAACACTAAATCGTTCTTCTGGGGGGAAGGAAACCCCCTTGGCTAGCGCACAAGGTGGTTTCCTTC
>CAJMRA010000355.1 GCA_905215675.1 uncultured bacterium
AGCCAAGGGGGTTTCCTTCCCCCCAGAAGAACGATGTAGTGTTAACACGCCCTAGGAGAAAATCTTGCATGAATACGACCGTTTCTGACGCAAAGCTGCCCTACCGCATCAGCGCCAACAACATGCACGTCACCCTGGAAGGCAGACTGTCGCCCGATCTTGCCGCCGAACTGGGCGGCCTTGTGGCGACGCACGAACGGGAGTGCGCCACTTTTTTCATTGATGTCAGACGCATGGAAGAAACCGATCCCGATACGGCCGAACGACTGAAAAACGTCATGCGCCGTAGCCCCGTGCCGCCGCACCGCATTGCCTACAAGGGAAGCCGAGGCTTCGATCTGGCCGTCAACGGCAACAAGGTGCTTGTTCCCGCGCCGCGCCGTCATCACGAGCCGGGCCACGTCTGCAAGGGCGACTGCCCCGGCTGCCGTTGCAAACACGGCAGGGCGCGCGCCGCTTCGCGCAAACGGGACGAGACAACGCGCTAATCCGGCCCGCGGCGCATGTGCGCCGGGGGTCCCGGGGCCGCGCGCGCCGACGGGAACCGGACGGGGAAAACGGTTCTTGAGCATTTTTCGCTCTCGTCGGCAGGCGCGGCTTCCGCATATACCTTCAACCCTTTGTCGCAGAGAGAGGAACGCATGAAACGCATTCTTACCCTGACGCTGGCCGCCGCCCTGACGCTGGGCGCGGTTTCCGGCGCGCAGGCCGTTGACTTCAAGGCTTCCGGCGAATGGCTCATGGGCTTTGCCGCGGGCGACGCCAGCCTTGTGGGCAAGGAAGGCGGCAGGCGCGTGGATTCCAACGATACCTTCGGCGCGGGACAGCGCCTGCGCCTGCAACTGGACGCCGTGGCTTCCGAGGCGCTTTCCGGCACGGTATTCTTTGAAATCGGCGATCAGCTGTGGGGCAACGGCGAAAGCGGCGCGGCCATGGGCGCCGACGGCTACATGGTCAAGGTCAAGAACGCCTATCTCGACTGGATCGTGCCCGATACGGATCTGCACATCCGCATGGGACTTCAGGCCGTCGCCATGCCCGAGGCCGCGGGCGGCAGCGCCGTCATGGACGGCGACGTCGCAGGCATCGCGGCCAGCTATAAATTCAACGAAAATGCGGGCCTGACGCTTACCTGGATGCGGCCCTTCAATGACAATTATTCGTCCGACGTCAACGATCCGGACAAGAGGGTCCATACCAACTATCTTGACAACATCGATCTTTTTGCCCTGTCCCTGCCCCTGAGCTTTGACGGGGTCGAAGTGACGCCGTGGGTCATGTACGGCATGCAGGGCAGGAACGCCCGCTACAACATTCACGGCTGGGAACAGTCCGACGGCGACTTTGCCCAGACGCTCGGCAACACCTACGCCGGTCTGAATCGCGTGGGCGCATTCGGCAGTACCTCCAAGAGCTACGGCTCCATGTTCTGGGCCGGTCTGCCCGTCAAGGTCACGGCCCTTGATCCGTGGAACATCGAATTCGACGTCAATTACGGCTATGTGGAAAAAATGGGGCGCTTCAACGTGCTGAACGGCGAAACCGGCCGCATTGCCCGCGCCTCCACCGCCCGTGAAGGCTGGGCCGTCAAGGCCCTTGTGGAATACAAGATGGACTGGGGCACGCCCGGCATCTTCGGCTGGTACGCTTCCGGCGACGACGGCAACGTCAAGAACGGTTCCGAACGCCTGCCCAGCCTCAACGGTAACGCGGGCTTCACCAGCTTCATGGGAACGGCCGATTCCGACTGGTCCGGGCGCGGCAATCTCTATGAAAAGACCCTGACCATCGACGGCACCTGGGGCATCGGCCTGCAACTGTCCGATCTTTCCTTTGTGGAAAACCTGAGCCACACCTTCCGCGTGGCCTACTGGGGCGGCACCAACAGCCCGTCCATGGTCAAGTACATGCGCTCTTCCCGCGCGTTCGACATGGACGGCGACGCCACCTCCACCGAAGGCCCCTATCTCACGACCAACGACGGACTGCTGGAATTCAACCTCACCAACGTGTGGCAGGTCTACGAAAACCTGTCCGCAAGCCTCGAACTCGGGTATATCGTCAACATGATTGACAAGGACACCTGGGATCGCAGCTTCATGAACGGCAGTTTCTCCAGACAGGACGCCTGGAAGGCTTCCCTCGTCTTTGCCTACAGCTTCTAGA
>CAJMRA010000356.1 GCA_905215675.1 uncultured bacterium
AAAGGTTATGTGTCGCCAATTTCAGTTTGAAACGCTGCGCGTTTCCAACCATACAGCCTGTCGTTTCGTGGAAAAACGCGGTTTTTCCGCTCGCTTCGAGCCGGGCGGCGCTGTGCCGTCGCCTCGCATTTTCACCTTTTTTCAAAGGTGAAAATGCTCTATCTATTTTGAAATAATTATACGATTTGTACCGGCAGGCCCTGCGGCGCGCCGGGGAAAAGCCTTGCCTCCCCGGACGGCGACCTGCTACGCTGTCGCGCGTTCGGGGTGGGGGATGCCTCGCCCGGAGGAACTGTTCGGAGTTGCCGTATGAATCTGTTTTCTGTTCTGGGGCTGGCGGATGGGCCCGTGCTGCTGGCCGTGCTTTCGCTGCTGATCGCGCTGGCGTTTTCCCTCGTCGGCCTCATTCGTCAGGGGAGGGGGCGCTAGTGCTGGTCGATATCCTTATCTGGGGCGGCTATATCGCCCTCTTCATCTGGCTGTCCCGCCGGGGGAGCGGCCATGACGTCATGGCGTCGGGGCGCGTGGGCTTCGGCATTCAGGCCTTTGCCTATGTCGCCACCTACATTTCCGCCGTGGCTCTGGTGGGTTTCGGCGGACTGGCCTATGCCTACGGCATGCAGATGCTTCTGGTGGCGGCGGGCAACGTCTGGCTGGGAACGTGGATCGTCTATCGCTATCTTGCCTGGCCGACGCGGCTCTGTCAGCGTAACCTGCAGGCGCGAACCCCGGTGCAGCTGCTGGCCAACGGTCACCGAAGCCCCCTGCTGGGGCGTTGTCTGGCCCTGATTTTCGCGGTCTTTCTGGGCGTCTATGCGTCGGCCGTCATCAAGGGCGCGGCCCTGCTGCTGGCGCAGATCATGCCCGTGCCCGTCTGGCTGCTGATCTGGGGCGTGGCGCTGCTGGTGGCGGCGGCCATCTATATGGGCGGCCTGCGCGGCGTGCTGTATACCGAGGCCATGCAGGGTTTCGTCATGCTGGTGGGTATCTGCATGCTGACCGTGGCCGTTTTCGACAAGGTGGGCGGACCGCTGAACGGCATGGTCATGCTGGCGCAGCTGCCCCCCACGTCCGTGGCCAATACCGGCTTCGTATCCCTGGCGGACGGCGGTCAGGGCTGGTTCATCATCTCGCTTGTCATTGTCACGTCCGTGGCCGTCTGGGCGCAGCCCCAGATGATCCAGCGGCATTTTGCCCTCAATTCCGCCCGGCAGGTGAACCGTATTACGCCGCTGGCCATGCTGGTGCTCACCGTGCTGGTGGGCGGCGCCTATTATGTGGCCAGTCTGGCCCGGCTGTTCATGCCCGGAGTGGCCTCGCCCGACGACGTGATGCCCGCGCTGGTCAAGATGCTGCTGCCGGATATCGGCCTGCAGATTTTCGTGCTGGCCATTGTTTCCGCGTCCCTGTCCACGGCCACGGCCATCTTTCATATTGCCGTGGCGGCCATTGCCGAGGACCTGCCGGGACGCAGGACATCCCGCGGCATGTGGTTCGCGGGCATTGTCTTCTGTGTCCTGCTCAGCGGCGGCTGCGCCCAGATCAAGGGACAGATCATCGCCATGCTCTGTACCACAAGCTGGAGCATTGTCGGCTCCACGGTGCTGGTCTGTTACGTGGCGCTGGTGCGCTTCGGCAAGCGCAGCCGCCTTGCCGCGTGGTGCAGCTGCTCGGCCGGTTTTATCGCCTGCATGCTCTGGTATCTGATGACGCATCCGCAGTTTGCCGTCCTGCCCCTGCCGTGGCCTTCGCTGGCGGCGGTGCCGCCCTTCTTTGTGGGCTTCGCCCTGTCGCTGCTGGGCTGGCTGGCGGGCTGGGCCATGGATCATGAGGGCCGCAGGAATTCCAGCTTCTGGCCCGACGGCGTGAAGCCCGGCGCATGACGGCGCAAGGGCATGAAGTCGGGATGACGCAGATCCGGCAAGCCGGAGAGATGCTTCCCGACGGTTGCGGGGCCCGCAGGGGGATCATCCCCCCTTGCGGGCCCCGTGCTTTCACACGCCCCTGAAAAGGAAAATAGAGAGTCCCGAAAGCTTCACGCAGACGAGCAGGATTCTCCATCCCTGATGCGCGATGCGGGACGGCGCAGACGTTCGAGGCTGATACTATCAGGCAAGAACTTGGCGGTATTGTTTCTTTTCTCTTCCAGCGCTTCCTTCCTATAT
>CAJMRA010000357.1 GCA_905215675.1 uncultured bacterium
GAAGTCCGCACAGCTCAAGGCTGTGCGGACTTCTTTGAATACTTGTATGGCGGAGAGGGAGGGATTTGAACCCTCGATACAGCTCAACACCGTATACCCGCTTAGCAGGCGAGCTCCTTCGGCCGACTCGGACACCTCTCCACTTCGGCAACTTTTTTATTGCAGCCGAACGCAGAAACGGACTTTACGCGGCGCCCCCTCATCTGTCAAGCAAATTTTCAAAAAAGCTCCCTGCCGCCTCACGCGTTGACCGTGCGCACGACATAGCATAGATTTTTTCGTTCGTCTTCAACGGCGTTTACCGCCGCGACACTTCGATTCCAAAGCGCCTACGCGCCAGCATAGAGGGAGACCGCCCCATGAGCGACAAGCAGGAAGCAGCCATGACTGCCCCCACGACTGAAAACGGCAAGCCGAGCGTGGATTTCATCCGCGCCCGGATCATGGACGACAACGCCTCCGGGCGTTTCAACGGGCAGGTACACACCCGCTTTCCCCCGGAGCCCAACGGGTACCTTCATCTTGGTCATGCCAAATCCATCTGTCTGAACTTCGGCGTGGCGCGCGAATTCGGCGGCCTGTGCAACCTGCGTTTCGACGATACGAACCCCACCAAGGAAGAAACGGAATACGTGGACTCCATCCGCGAGGACGTGCGCTGGCTCGGCGGCGACTGGGGCGACCGGGAGTTCTACGCCTCCAACTATTTCGACAAGCTCTACGAATACGCCGAACAGCTCATCAAGATGGGCCGCGCCTATGTGGATGATCTCAGCGCGGAAGAAATCCGCGAATACCGGGGCACGCTCACGACTCCCGGCAAGGAAAGCCCCTGGCGCAACCGCAGCGTGGAAGAGAATCTTGACCTTTTCCGCCGCATGAAGGCAGGCGAGTTCCCCGACGGCACGCACGTCCTGCGCGCCAAGATCGACATGGCCTCCCCCAATATCATCATGCGCGATCCCACGCTGTACCGCATCCGCCATGCGAGCCATCACCGCACCGGCGACAAGTGGTGCATCTATCCCATGTACGACTTCACGCACTGCCTGTCCGACTCCATCGAAGGCATCACGCATTCCCTGTGCACGCTGGAATTCGACAACAACCGGGAGCTGTACGACTGGGTTCTGGATACGCTGGGTCTCTATCATCCCCAGCAGATCGAATTCGCCCGTCTCGGTCTGACGCATACCGTCCTTTCCAAGCGCAAGCTCATTCAGCTCGTCAAGGAAGGTCACGTGCGCGGCTGGGACGACCCACGTATGCCCACCCTGAGCGGCCTGCGCCGCCGCGGCGTGCCGCCGGAAGCCCTGCGCGAATTCTGCGCGCGCATCGGCGTGGCCCGCACCGATTCCACCGTGGAATACGCCATGCTGGAATTCTGCATCCGCGAACGCCTCAATGCCGTTGCGCCCCGCGTCATGGCCGTTCTTGACCCGATCAAGGTCGTCATCGAGAACTACCCCGAGGATCAGACGGAATCCTTCGAGATGCCCTACCATCCCGAAGACGCCTCCTACGGTTCCCGCACCGTGCCCTTCAGCCGGACCCTGTATATCGAGCGCGACGACTTCCGCCTTGATCCGCCCAAGAAATTCCACCGCCTCGCTCCCGGCGCGGAAGTCCGCCTGCGCTATGCCTACTTCATCACCTGCAAGGACGTCGTCACCGACGCCGACGGCAATGTGACGGAGCTGCGCTGCGTGTACGACCCCGCAAGCAAGGGCGGCCAGAGCCCCGACGGCCGCAAGGTCAAGGGCACCATTCACTGGGTTTCCGCCGCGCACGCCGTGCCCGCCCGCGTGCGCCTCTACGAGCATCTCTTCAGCGCGGAAAATCCCAATGCCATGCCGGAAGGCCAAACCTTCCTCGACGCCCTCAATCCCGATTCCCTGCGCGAGATCGACGCCTGGCTGGAACCGGCCCTGGCCACGGCTCCCGTGGGACAGACCGTCCAGTTTGAACGCCTCGGCTACTTCTGCAAGGACAAGGACAGTACGGACGCCCTGCCCGTCTACAACCGTACGGCCACCCTGCGGGACAGCTGGGCCAAACAGGAAAAGAAGGGCTAGGGCGTTTCACCTTTGAAAAAGGTGAAACGCGAGGCGGCAGCACAGCGCCGCCCGGC
>CAJMRA010000358.1 GCA_905215675.1 uncultured bacterium
AAAACCCGCACATACTATACCGGCAGGTAACGATGGGGATTTTCATATCATAAAATGATATTTTATTTTTTATATGTTCTCTTGTGGGAGAAAGAACTGATAATGAGTCCCGACCCTGGAGCCTTCCGCCTTTGAAAACGACGAACGGCGAGGCGGCGACGGGCGCGCGTCTTGACGGCGGCGGCATGCTTTTTATTTTTGAAGGAAAGGATAACGGCGGCGGCGCTGTGCCGCCGCCTCGCGTTTTGTCGTTTTCAAAGATACAACGCTCGTGCGCGCTGCGTCCGGCATTCTTGTTCAGAATTTTTTACCACTTTCAGGGAAGAAAAAGCTTTTCAGCTTCATGTGCGCGTGATATGAGGCGGGAGAGGTGACATATGAGCGTGAGCAGTCTGGATATTTCCTCGTCGGCGTTGCAGACGTTTGGACTGGGCATGATGACGACGGCCAACGCGATCGCCAATGTGAATACGGATGGTTTTCTGCCGCAGCGCGCCGTCTATGGTGAAATGCGCGGCGGAGGCGTCCGCCTTGAATCCGTCGTTCAGGAAGGCGGACAACCGGGCCGCGTGCAGACGGCCGTGGAGCGGCGCGCCGTGACGGATGCGCCCTCGGCTACGGAGCTGACGCGGGAGATTCCCGGGATGATGACGACGCAGCGCGCCTTTGAGGTCAACGCCGTCGCGGTACGCACGGCGGACGAGATGCTGGGAACCCTGCTGGATATCAGGGCCTGAGGCGCGATTGCGAAAAATTTTTTTCGGCAGACCAGTTGCCGCCGTCGGCGGCCTGACAGGACACGCATGCAGAAATACGGACTTGCCGCCATGTGTATGGCGGTCTTGCTGTTGTCGCACGGCTGTGCGACGCCCAAAAGAGATTCAGCCATGAGCATGGCGCAGCTGCGGGGCTCTTATGAAGAGCTGCTGTCCGCGCCGGAGAACAACGAAAAAGGCGACCGCATCATTTCGCGGGCGCGCACGATGATCGGGACGCCCTATGTTTCGGGCGGGCGCAATCCGGGCGGTTTCGACTGTTCCGGGCTTGTGCAGTGGGCCTACAAGCGCGAGGGCATCAGTTTGCCGCGCACGGCGCGCGAGCAGTCGCAGGTGGGAACGCGCATCACCGATGTGGACGCCATGCGGGCCGGGGATATCGTGGCGTTTCGTCATCCCCGGCGGGGCTATCATACGGGAATTTATGTGGGGGACGGCAAGTTCATTCACAGCCCCCACCGGCGCGATCGGGTGAAGATCAGTTCGCTGGACGATCCCTATTTTCGGACCACGTTTCTGGGGGCGCGGCGCGTAAGCGCCGATGCGGAAGCCGCCCTTGCGCAGGCCAGAAGTCAGCTTGAGGACTCGTCGTCGGAACGTCTTGTGGAGTACCGCGAGGAGCAGGCCGTGCGCGAACTGCGCAAGAGCCGTCAGGAGCGGGCCGCGCGGGCATCCACCCGCAGCGACAGGAGCCGCGACAAGAAGGAGCGCGCGAGCGTTTCCGACAGTCGCCGCAAGAGTTCCAAGTCCGATCGCAGCGTGTCCCGACGCGATTCGTCGAAAAAGCAGCAGGCGAAGTCTTCCCGTTCGTCCCGGCGGGAAAAGGCGTCGGCGTCACAGGCCCGGAAGAGCAAGACGCAACAGGCAAAGTCCCGGCAGACGGCGTCCCGCGACAAGTCCCGGAACGACAAGTCCCGGAAAAGCGTCAGCCGGGCAACGTCCCGGACGGAAAAGGCCCGGAAGGAGTCGTCGCGCTCCTCGCGGTCGAAAAGCTCGAAATCGAAGCAGCGCAAGTCCTGAAAACCCGGCGCGGCTTTTGTCCGCGGGCATGACGCCCCGCTGAAACCTTGAGAGGATTGCTCCATCAGCTTTTTTCTTCTTTCCATAAGCCAACATGCAGGGGCCGGCATCGGGCATGGTCCTTTGGGGCGCGCCTTTCCATCGGGGAAAGGCGCGCATTTTTTTACGTGTTACCACTTTTCGCAATCTGTTTGGGGGGAAGGGGAACCCCTCTGCTAGGGGCTGTTTCTAAAAAAGCTGGACATCTTGAATGACTCCTGCTTTCCTGT
>CAJMRA010000359.1 GCA_905215675.1 uncultured bacterium
AAGAACCATGTGGGTTTTGTGATGAAAAGATAGGATGATAGAGAGGTATCTTCCCTCCCCCTCAATCAACCTACTTAATAGACGTGGACGATTTTAAAGGGGGTTTGCATGAGGTTGTTCAGTTCGGCGAGGTCGTTGTCGTCGCAGGGGCAGCCGGAGAACTGGAGGCAGAAGCGGGCGAAGCCCAGCCAGTTGTTTATCAGGGCGTTGAACGGGAGGATGATGCCGCAGCAGGGGGCGCGCAGGAGCAGGTCCGGGGCTTCGGGGTTTTCCTGAAAGGCGGTGTGCAGGGCTTCCATGATGACTTCTTCATCGGGGTTGCCGCCGCAGTGCGGGCACTGGAAGCCGTCGCCCGGCGCGGCAAAGCTCATGAGGGAGCGGGACCAGCTCATGGAGCGTTTCAGCCGCCAGGGTTCGGGGGGCGGCAGGTACCGGTAGGGGGGAAAGCCGTCGCCCACCGGTTGGCCGTCGGCTTCCGGCGGCCAGTGTTCCGGGCGGCGTTGCCGGGCCCGCAGCAGGAAGTCGTCCAGCCAGCGCCACGCGGCGGCGGCCTGATCCGGCGTGATCTCGTACTCGGTCTCAATGGGCAGCAGCACGGTAAAGCCCGAGGGGTACAGGGTGGCGAGAGGCGTCGGGACCTTGTGCCACGTCACGGTTTCGTCCGTGCATTCGCGCAGATGTTGCGCCGCCTCTTCCGGCGTGCCGGACTCCGGCCGGCAGCTCAGCATGAGGGCGGGCGCGGCGAACGGGGTTTGTCCTTCCCAGGGATTCCTGACCCGCGGGTCCTCCGCCATGCTCGCCCGGTTCGGCGGCGGAACGACGCCTCCCGACGCCGTATATCCGGCTTTCAGAAAGTAGTCGGATTCCTGATCGCCGTCCCCGGAAAGGGGCGTGACGTGCAGAAGCACCTCCCCCGTCGTGGGGAGGCCGGGCACGGCCTGCCAGATGCGGGTGATGCGGTCGGCGTCGAGGTAGTTTTCGGGGGAGCGTTCAAAGCGGAACGTGCAGAAGCTGGGGGGAGAGGCGTCGGGCGCGGGCATGGGGAAACCTCCTTAAGGATGCGGGGGCTGCGGGCGTGATGCCGGACAACGCGAGGCGGCGGCGTGCATTCCGGCAAAAAGCAGGCGGAAAAGCCGCGTGTTTTTCGCGAAACGACAGGCCGTATGGTTTGAAATGCGAAGCATTTCAAACTGAAAATGCTCTATTTGCGGGCGGGGAAGAGGCGGGGAAATCCCTTGTGGAGGAGCGCGCCGAGCCCGCGAATGCAGAAGCCCGTCAGGATGGCGGAAAGGAGCGTGCCCTCGCGGATGCCGACGATATGCCCGAGGCAGAGCATCCCGATGAGCGCGGCGGACGAGACCATGCCCGCATCCACCATGACCTTGAGATTACCAAAGTTGAGATGGGTACGGAAGGCCAGCGCCAGCACGATGCCCTCGCCGGGCTGGACGATGAGGTTGCAGGCCACTTGCAGCAGGATGCCGAAGGAAAGCGTCACGATGCCCGCAAGCAGGATGAGCAGGCGCTCGATGTAGGGTAACTGATGTATGCCCGCGGAAAGATACATCCACACGTCAATGAAAAAGCCGAAGAAGAAGACCGGCAGCAATTGCAGAAGGTTGGCGCGGGAAAAATTCGGCCCGAGAATGAGCTTTTCCAGGACGACCAGCAGCGCGTTGAACAGGACGGTGTGCGTCCCCACGCTGAGGGGATGGATGGCATTGGCGACAAGCGGCAGGCTGGTGATGGGCGTGGTGCCCATTTCGGCATTGGTGATGAGGGCCACGCCCAGGGCCGCAATGCACATGCCCAGCGCCAGAACAAGACAGCGGACGGGAAAGGGAAGACTGCTCATGAAGACTCCGGCGACGCTTGACCAGAATGACGCCGCTGTCGGAAAAAATAAGGCGCGTACGCGGCTTTGTCAAAACAGGGGACGGCGGACGGACGGCTGGAGCGTTTTACCTTTGAAAATGGCGAATGGAATGTTGCTCATTTTACTTCGGGCCGGGCGGCGCTGTGCCGCCGCCTCGCGTTTCACCTTTTTCAAAGGT
>CAJMRA010000360.1 GCA_905215675.1 uncultured bacterium
CCTCCCGCGCCAGCAGAGGGGCCTCCCTTCCCCCCGCGACTCACTCACTCTTCATCGCCGAACAGGGCGGCGAGGTTTTCGCCCAGACGCAGTTCCAGATCGCGGATTTCGACGGCGAGTTCATCGGCGGGGCGGGGGGGCGTGTATTCGTAGAAATAGCGGGTAAAGGGGATTTCGTAGCCGATTTTGTTCTTGCTCTTATCGATCCAGGCGTCGGGCGCAAAGGGGAGGACTTCGCGGGCGAAGTAGTCGTCGATATTTTCCTTGAGCGGCACATTTTCGGTATCGCGGCGGGAGGCGTCGGCCTTGCGTTTGCCGGGCTTGCGGCCGCGCTTTCTGGGAGCGTCGCCGTCCGGCGGGAGGGGGGCGGCTTCGGCTTCGGCGGGGCGTTCCACGGTGATTTTGGTATAGCCGAAGTCGGCCACGTCAAAGATTTTGCTCAACGGGCTTTCGGCAAAGTCGCCGTAGAGGCGGCAAATTTCGTCAATGGCGGACTGTGGAATATCGTTGCGCTTGTTCCCGAGGGACTTGCGGCGTTTTTCGTAGAGGCCGTTGGCATTGATGAGCTGTACCTTGTTGCGCCGGGCTTCGGGCTTGTTGCGGCACAATATCCAGATATAGGTGGCGATGCCGGTATTATAAAAAATATCGTTGGGCAGGGCTATGATGGCGTCGAGAAGATCATTTTCAAGAATATGGCGGCGGATATTGGAAGGGCCGCTTCCCGCGTCGCCGGTAAAGAGGGGCGAGCCGTTCTGAATGATGGCCGCGCGTCCGCCGGGCTTAAGCCGGGCCACGGCCGTCTGCAAGAAAAGCATCTGGCTGTCGGAAATGCTGGGCAGACCGGCGGAAAAGCGTCCGTCCCTTTGCGCGGCTTCCGCCTCCACGGCGGCCTTTTCGTTTTTCCATTCCCGCCCGAAGGGAGGATTGGACAGCACATAGTCAAAGGTCTCTCCGGGAAACTGGTCGTCGGAAAGGGTGTTGCCGCTCTTGATGAAGTCGGCCTCGTTGCCCTTGATGAGCATATCCGCCTGACAGATGGCAAAGGTCTCGTCGTTGAGTTCCTGCCCGCAAAGCACGAGGTGCGCGCGGTTGTTGAGCCTGTGAATATGCTCTTCGGCAACGGAGAGCATGCCGCCGGTGCCGCAGGCGGGGTCATAGATGGTCTTGGTGACGCTGACGCCGGAAAGGGCGTCGCTGTCATTGGTGAGCAGCAGATTCACCATCAGTTCTATGACTTCGCGCGGGGTGTAGTGCTGTCCGGCGTCCTCGTTGTGCGCTTCGGAGAAGCGGCGGATCAGCTCTTCAAAGATATAGCCCATTTCCAGATTGGACACCCTGTCGGGATGAAGATCGGCCTTGGCGGTGGTGAATTCCTTCAGCACCATATAGAGAATATTCTTTTCCGTCATGGTGGCGACATGCGGTTCAAAGGGCTTGAACTTCTCCAGTATTCGCCGGACGTTGCCGGAAAAGGCGTTGCAGTAGGCGCGGAAGTTGGCGTCCAGATCGTCGGGCGCGTCCAGAAGACGCGCAAAGGTAAAGGGGCTTGTATTGTAGAAGGGAAGGCCGGAAGCCTTTTGCAGCAGGTTATCCAGCATGGGGCTTTGCCTGTTTTTCCGCGCGACCTCCAGCACCACGGACTTGCTGTGTTCCAGCGCGCTGTCGAAACGGCGGATGACGGTCAGGGGGAGGATGACTTCCCCGTACTGATGCGGCTTGAAAACGCCGGTCAGCTTGTCGGCGATGGCCCAGATGAGATTGGCTTTTTCGGCAACGGTGGCGGCAAGGGACATGGAAGGGATTCCTTGGCAAAGGTGAAGGGGGAAAAGGGTCGCGTCATTTCAGTTATAGAGGGGGAACGACGCGGAAGCAAGGGCGCGGGGAGAAACAGCGGGGAAGTTGCCGCCGGGGGACGGCGGAGAAAAGGAAAAGCGGCGACCGAAAAAAAGCGCGCTGGGGAAGGGGGAGG
>CAJMRA010000361.1 GCA_905215675.1 uncultured bacterium
GTCCCCTCCCCCTGAATCTCAACCCTCAACCCATTTCAAAGATAAAACGCTCTAAAAATGCTCTGGACGGCGATGTCCGTCAGATGACGTCGGACAGGGACAGCCGCAGGACGATCAGCAGGCAGAGGGAAAAAAAGAAGAGGCCGGGAATAAGGCCGAAGATGACGACAAGGATCGTCTGGAGGAGACTCAGCAGGAGAATACGGCGCCGACGGCGCGAACGGCCCATATCCATGGCGGTGGGGACCTGTGCGGAAGCGGGAAGGGGAAGGCCGCGCGGGCAGGCGCGATCCTTCCCCCGTTCCTTCTGTCATCGCGCCGGGGCAAGGCGGCGCATCTGATCGTAGAGGCTCTCCTTGCCGGGCGTGGCGCTGACACGCCAGAGGCGGCCGAGAGTGGCGACGTCGAAACAGCGCAGCAGCGGCGTGGGTTCGCTGGTGGTCTTGACGATGTCGAGCGTGCCGGGGCGATCCGTAAAGACCTTGAGGGCCGCGCGCAGGGCGTCGTTGTCCCGGCCGGGGAAGCTGTAGTCCAGCGCCTGATTGAAGTAGGGACCGGCCATGTCGGGATCATGCTGATTGAGGGCGATATAGGCAAGAGCGCCCTGATCGACGAAGGAAAAGGCCGCGTCGTGAATGGTCATGGACAGCAGCTGCATGATCGAGAAGTTGAAAACGCCGCCGGGCACGGCGTAGCTTGCATTGTAGCGCAGCTGTCCGAACCGGGCCAGACTGAGGTAGCCCGTTTCCCGGATACGCCCGTCTTCATCGCGGGTGTCGCTTTCGCCGTTGAAGCGCAGTTCCTTCAGGCCGGGCAGGTGCAGGCCGTTGGATTCCACCAGCTGTGCGGGCAGGACAAGATCCTTTACGGCGGTTTTCATTTCGCGGGGGCGGTTGGACAACCAGTCAAGCCGCATAAGATCCAGACTCATGACATCCTGCGGACGGGAGCCGCGGAATGAGGCCTTTTCCACGGCCAGCACGCGCACGGGCGGAATCGTGGCGGTCAGCCATTGCTGGAGCATGGGGAGAACGTGCTCGATATCCCTGTCGAGAGCCTGCGGGCTCTTTTTTCCATCAAGACGGACGGACAGGAGCAGGCGCAGGGTGGCGGCATCGGGCGTGCGGAAGCCGTCCATGCCGAAAAGGGCGATACCGGCCCGTTCCTTGTTGGTGGCGGCGTTCAGCTGTTCGAAACGGATCTCCTCGATGCCGAGATCATGCAGTCCGCGCAGGCGGAACGCTCCCAGGGTACAGGCGGCCGAGCCGGTGCCGGTTTGTACCGTGGCGCGCAGGTTGACGGCGTCAAGGCCGTCGATGACCGCATGTTCCAGAAGATCCACGGGCTCGGGACGGCGGCCGTCCAGGATGGCGCGCACATGGCGCGCGTCGGCGGATACGCCGGAAATGGCGGCATGCTTCAGGGAGCCTGCCAGAAGGCCGGGCATGCTGAAGGATACGCCGTCCGCCGTAATGGAGTTACAGACGTCCATGCTGCCGTTTTCCGGCAGGACATAGGGGCGCAGGGAGGGAACGGCGCAGGCGGCGGCGCGCAGGGGGACGCTTATTTCAAGACGATCCATGCTCTTGCGCAGCCCCTTGGGAGACCGGTAGATGACGAGAACGTCATGGAGCGTCAGACTGCGCGACAGGAGAGAAAATTCGACGCGCGAAAACGAGCAGCGCTCTATGGCGCCGACCCGGGCCGCGTAGCGGGTAAGCAGCTGTTCGGCCTTGCGTTCCACCATGGGGCTGACGACAAGGGAGACGCCCAGCGCAATCAGAATCAGAAGTGCCGACAGAATCGTCGTCGCGAGGATCGTTTTCTTGTATTTCATGGAAGAAAATCCTTGAGGCGTAGCGGCATGCTGGAGCGTTTCACCTTTGAAAAAGGTGAAACGCGAGGCGGCAGCACAGCGCCGCCCGGCCAGAAGTGAGCGGAAAAACCGCGTTTTTTCCGCGAAAC
>CAJMRA010000362.1 GCA_905215675.1 uncultured bacterium
CGGGGGGAAAGGCGTCGAGGGGGTGGACGGGAACGGCGAAGGTCAGGGCGAGGGCGTCGGCAAGGTCCGTGGAGTGGCGCAGGCGTTCCTTTATGGCGTCCTTGGCTTCGAGGCGGAGGCGGCCCGCGGCGTCGTAATCGTAGACGGGGGTGGAGAGTTCCGCGCGGAGGGCGTCGTTTTTGGGAAGGCGGCCTCCGGCGCGCAGCCAGTCGCGGATGGAAGTCCACATTTCGGCGCGGCGGTTGAAGAAGCGTTCGGGCTTCAGGGCGCGGGAACCGAAGGGAACTTCCACGATGACGGTTTCGGGATTGCGGACAAGGGCGCGCACCAGATCGATGACGCCCGTGCCCTGTCCCTGATCGATGCAGACGCAGGCGGGGCGGTATTCGTCAATGCAGGCCATGAGGCGGTGGGCGACGTCCACGTTGGAAAATTTGCGCAGGATGTCGGGCGGAAAGGCCGTGAGTCCCCGCCGCCTGAAAAAAACGGTGGCGTCGTCGCCGAAGCGGGCCACGTCCACGCCGATGACGAGCGGCCATGCGGCGGCGGCTTCGGGGTCGGCGGGGCGGCGCATGGCGGCGTCCACCTCGTCGAGGGTAATCAGCACGTTGTCGGTACTGGCGGAAAAATCGCAAAGGAATTCCTGCCGGAAAACGTTGTCGGACTGTTCCCGGCGCAGGCGTTCCACCTCGGCCGGAGGCAGGGCGTTTGTGGCGGTGACGGGAAAGGACAGGGCGGCCCAGTCGGGATCGCCCGCGGCCTGAAGTTCCGCGGCCCGGAAATAGAGCTGCGAAAAGAGATTCACGCCCTTGGGCGTGCCGATGAACAGCGCCCGTCCGCCCCTGTCGGCCAGCGCGGGCTGGATGATGCTTTCCCAGACGTCGGGTTTCATGTCGGCCACTTCGTCCAGCACGATACCGTCGAAATAGAGACCGCGCAGGGCGTCGGGATTGTCCGCGCCGAAGATGCGCAGCCGCGCGCCGCCGGGCAGGACAATGGACAATTCGCTTTCGTTGATCTGTATGCCGGGCAGGGGGGCGGCGTAGGCCTTGAGATAATCCCAGGCAACGGCCTTGGCCTGATTGCGGAACGGCCCCACATAGGCAAAGGAACCCCGCTCCCGCCGACAGAGCAGCGCCGCTTTCAGCAGATGATTGACGGCCAGCACGGTCTTGCCGAAACGCCGGTGCGCCACCAGCACCACAAAACGCGTGCGCTCCAGCACCTCGTGGACGTGGGGATAGCGGGGCGTGTAGGGAATTTCTATGGCTTCCATCGTATTTCCATGCTGTCGCAGCGTTCCGGCTCCGGCCTGTCGGCAAGTCCCCAGGTGCGGCGCTCGCCGTCCTGCCGGATTTTCAGGGTTTCGGCAATGAGCTTCACCAGCCGCGCCTGTTCATAGTCGCCGGACTCCATGACGTCGTCGATCAGACGCCGGTGCCGCAGCCATTCGTCCTTGTGCCGTTGCAGCACCTCCGCGCGCTCGCTCTCCGCCGGGGCAGACTTCCTGCGGGACGCGCGCGCGGCTCTTTTCTCCTCCGTCACCGCCCGCCCCCCGTGCCGCCCGGCCCCAGCAGGGTCACGATCCAGTCGCCGCCCCGGCTCAACAGCCAGCCCAGCGCCGCGCCCGCCATGCCCAGCGCCGACGCGCCCCAGCGCAACGCCCGGCGCATGCCCCGCCCCTCGGCCTCCTGCGAAGCCAGACGCCCTTCCAGCGCGTCCAGCCGGTGATCCTGCCGCTCCAGCAGACGGCGCACCTCGTCCGTCAGGGATTCCACAGCGCAACGCGCGGCCCGCCCCTCCTCGCGCAGGGCCTCCACACGCGCGGCCAGTTCCCCGACCTTGTGTCCCACTTCGTATAAACGCTCGTCCATGACGGTTCCTTCAGAACAATTTTGAGAGTCGAGATTCAGGGGGAGGGGAACCCCCTCAGCTGGCGCGTGAGGACTACGAGAACGC
>CAJMRA010000363.1 GCA_905215675.1 uncultured bacterium
CCTTTTTGCCGCAAGCAAAAGGGGTTCCTTCCCCCTCAAGACAAGTAAACATTACATATGAACCACATTGCCGGCGCCCTTCGGGCTGGCGGGCTTCGGCGCGGCGGAGCCGGAGGCGGCGGGCTGTGCCTGATCAAGGGCATAGTCGCGGGCGGTGCTTTCCAGGGAGGCCTTGCCCACGACGCGCCACTGTTCGCCCTGCTTTTGCAGGGCAAGCCAGGAAGTCATGCGGGCGGGGGTGACCACGCGGGCCACCGCGGCCGTGGGGGAGATTTCCTTCACTTCCGCCGCCTTCAGGGATTCGGGGACCCACGGGCAGCCGGGCGTCCGGGCCGTGCGGCATTCCGCCGCCATGGCTCCTGTGCTTACGCCCTTTTCATAATCGCGCAGCAGGTCGCGTTCCACGTCGAGCACCTGTCCCAGCAGGTCCTGCACGCCGCCCAGCTTGAGGCGGTTTCCCAGCGAATCCAGCATGCTGAGGGCCTTATCCTCGCTGATCATGTTCTGCACTTCGCACTGTGCCATCCGCTTGCCGTCGAGCAGGGAGAGAAAGGCTCCGGCATCGTTCCTGTTCAGGGCGTCCGCCATGGCGTTCAGCGTTTTTTCAGGGCCGGTCGCCATGCAGCCGGAAACCAGCAGCGCCGCCGCCAGCAGCGGCAGGCCCGCCCGGCGCATCCATGAGATCATTCGCATTGCACTACCCTCCGGCGGGGGAATGTTCCGCAACATCCCCGCCGACAAAGATTTTTCGGGAAGCATGAGCATGTTCGGCCTGCAACGCACGGCGTTGCAAACCGCACCGGGCGGCGCTGCGCCGCCGTCCCGCGCCCTGCCTTTTGCAAGGGCGGGACGCTCATGTCCCGGATACGCGCGCACGGCCGCCCCGGACGGAGTCGCGCCGATCCGCGCCACGCGACCCCAGCATAGCACAGCATGACGGCGCAGGGAAACAGCCGCAAGCCCCCTCCCCCGACGGCGCGCGGGCGGACGGTCGCGCACCCTTTTTTTCCGGGGAGGCTTCTGCTATGTTCGGGCAACGGCATGCCCGGAAGCGGCAGCCACGGAGGAAGCATGAACGTGATCATCATGTGCGGCGGCAAGGGCACGCGCCTGCGCGAGGAAACCGTTATCAAGCCCAAGCCGATGGTGGAAATCGGCGGTCGGCCGGTGCTGTGGCACATCATGTCCATCTATGCCCGGTACGGCCATACGGACTTTATTCTGCCGCTGGGCTACAAGGGCGAATACATCAAGCAGTATTTCCACGACTACTATATCCGCAACACGGATTTTACGGTGGATCTGAAAAGCGGCGCGGTCACGCCCCACGGCGGCCTGTGCGAGGACTGGCGCGTCACCATGTGCGACACCGGACAGGAAACCCAGAAGGGCGGCCGCCTGAAGCGCGTGGCGCGGCACATCAAGGGCGATCGCTTCATGGTCACCTACGGCGACGGCGTGGCGGATATCGATATCGACAAGCTGCTGGCCTTCCATGAAAAATCGGGCACCATCGGCACCTTTACCGGCGTGCGCATGCCCTCCCGCTTCGGCACGGTGCGCACCGACGCCGACGGCAAGATTCTTTCGTGGGAAGAAAAGCCCGTGCTGGATGAATACATCAACTGCGGTTTCTTCGTCTTCGAACGCGCCTTCCTCGACTACCTGACCGAGGACGAGGAATGCGATCTGGAAAAGGAACCCCTGCAACGTCTGGCCGCCGAGGGACAGCTTTCCATGTACCCCCATCCCGGCCAATGGCAATGCATGGACACCTTGCGCGACTCCATCAAGCTCAACGAACTCTGGAACAGCGGCAAGGCCTTCTGGATGTAGGGACAGGACGCCCCGGGCGGCGCTGTGCCGCCGCCTCGCGTTTCACCTTTTTCAAAGGTGAAACGCTCCAGAGCAATTTCAGTTTGAAACGCTGCGCGTTTCAAACCATACGGCCTGTCG
>CAJMRA010000364.1 GCA_905215675.1 uncultured bacterium
GAAAAAGGGTCTCCCTCCTTCCCCCCGCGCCCCCCATCCTCCCCCCGCAAACTTTTTGCTGGGAGGATGAACGTTCCCGCCGACGCCCACGCCCTTCCTTAACATTCGTCCCCCGGCGGCACGGAGAACGGGAAAGACAGGAGAGGGAGAGGCGGGAAAGAGAAGGGCGGGAGAGAGGGCGAAAAAAACGTCCTCCGGCGCATCTTGGCAAGCGGAGACTTTGCGCGTATGAAAGCATTGTGTCTTTGAAAAAGGGAAATTCGAGACGGTTTGGAATGCAACGCGCTTCAAACTGAAACTAACGCCGCGTTTTTTCCGCTCTTTTCGGGGCGGGCGGCGCTGCGCCGCCGCAGCGCATGGGTATCTTTTTAAGAAAAATCGTGCTCTCCAGCAAAGCGAAGAATCGACGACGCGCCCTGCGTGCCGCCTGATGCGGCCGGGCGGGAGCGCCGATTCAGGACGAACGTATGAACGAGGATTCCCGCACGCGCATTGCCTTTTCCGAAAAGGCCCTTGCCGAACTCGGCCGGGCCGGGCAATCCTGCGTCCTGACCAGCGTCCGGGCCCGCTGGACGTGGATATTGTTTGCCGTTGTGGCGGCGTTCTTCTGCGCGCTGATCTGGTGGGGCTTTTTCGGCAGTATCGTCAGCAGCGTTTCCGGGCAGGGTATCCTGCTGGCGCGCGGGGGCGTGCATCCCATTATTGCCGGAGGCAGCGGCATGCTGACGCAGCTCTCCGTCCGCATGGGTTCGCAGGTGCGCGACGGACAGGTCCTCGGGCAGATTCACAATTCGGAGCAGTTCTTTCAGCTGCGCAAGCTGGAGGCGGAATACGAACAGCTGCGCGGCGAAAGCGACGCGCTGACAGCCGGTTCGCGGAAAATGACGGAATTGCGGCTGGCGCTGGAGCGGGAGCGGGAAACGGCGCTGGCCTCCCTGACGGAAAAGTATAATCAAAGTCTTGCGCGAAGCCGGAAGCTGTCGCAAAACTACCAGACCCTGAAGGGCCTCGGGGCCGCTTCCATGGCCGACTATTTCGGTTCGCTGGACAAGCTGCTGGGTACCGAGGCCCAGCTTCTGAGCAATCGCCTTGATGTCATGCTTTCGTCGGCGCAGATGCGCGAAGTGGAGTGGGAACAGCGCAGGAATCTCGTCGCGCTGGAAAGCCGCCTCCTGCAAAAGGGGCTGGAGGTGGAGCTGGCCCGCAAGCTCTTTCGGGAAACCTTCTGGTTGACGGCCGGTTTTGACGGCCGCATCACGGAATTGCTCAAGGGCGAGGGCGATTTTGTCCGGCAGGGGGACGTCGTGGCGCTGGTGTCGTCGGGCAGGGAACAGGGCTTTCTGCTGATCGGCTTCTTGTCCGTGGAGGCAGGCAAGCAGGTGCGGGCGGGCATGAGCGCCTATTTTGCCCCGTCGTCCGTGCGGCCGAATGAATATGGCTACATTCTGGGCGTGGTGCGCGAAGTCAGCGAGATGCCCGTATCGGCCGAATCCGTACTTGCGGAATTGCGTAACGCCGGTCTTGCTCAGGCGTTTTCCGGCGGCGAGGCCGTCATCCGGGTGGCCGTGGAACTGCTTCCCGACGACAACGCCGTCAGCGGCCTGCGCTGGACAAGCCGGACAGGCGCGCCGGTGCGCATCTCCGGCGGCGTGACAGGCTCGCTGATCGTCAATACGGAATACCGTACCCCGGCCTCCTATCTGGTGCCCGGCGCGCGGTCGGCCCTGTTCGGACGATAGGACGCGCGGAAAAAACGCGCTTTTTCCGTTCGTTACGGGCCGTGCGGCGCTGTGCCGCCGCTTTGCATATTCTTTTTCAAGGGTAAAAACGCTCTAAAAAACATATGCCGTAACCTCTTATCCCTCCCCCTGAAAAAAGCGCGTTGGGGGAAGGATGGGGGGCCCGGGGGGAAGGAAACCCCCCTTGTGCGCTAGCCAAGGGGG
>CAJMRA010000365.1 GCA_905215675.1 uncultured bacterium
GGCCCCCCATCCTTCCCCCAACGCGCTTTTTTCAGGAGGATGACGGGGAACAGGGACGCGCGGGACAAGGCGTGTCTCGCCGTCCCCCGGCGGCGCGTCATGAGCGTTTTTGCGCGTTTTAGAGCGTTTCACCTTTGAAAAAGGTGAAACGCGAGGCGGCGGCACAGGCCGCAGGGTGTGAAGCGCCACGCGTTTCAAACTGAACCGGTTATCCGGGGAAGGTCTCCCTGCGACCCGACGCCAGGAGACCTTCCCCCTCCCTTTTCCGGCTTTCTCCCGCAGCGGCGCATCCCGTTTCCGCGCCGCCATCTCCGGCATGATGCCGTTTCCCCTTTAGCCGCGTGGAAGATTCCGCGCCCCTGCATGGAGGCTGTATGCGCGTTCTGGTCATCGGTTCCGGCGGACGTGAGCACGCCCTTGTTTGGAAACTGAAGCAAAGCCCCCTCGTGGACGACGTCTACGCAGCCCCCGGCAACGGCGGCACGGCGCGGGAAGGGGCCATCAACATCAATATCCCGGCCGACGATATCGCCGGACTCGTCACCTTCGCCCGGCGCGAGGAAATCGGCCTCGTGGTTCCCGGCCCGGAACTGGCCCTGACGCTCGGCATCACCGACGCCATGAAGGAGGCGGGCATCCCCTGCTTCGGCCCGGACGCCTACTGCGCCCGCCTCGAAGGCAGCAAGGCCTTTGCCAAGGACGTCATGCGGCGGGCGGGCGTGCCCACGGCCGCCTGCGCCGTGTTCGACGATCTCGACGCCGCCCGCGCCCATGTGCGGGCCGTCGGCGCGCCGCTGGTCGTCAAGGCCGACGGACTGGCCGCGGGCAAGGGCGTGGTCGTGGCCCGCACCAGCGAGGAAGCGCTCGCCGCCCTCGACGAGATCATGGGCCGCAAGGCCTTCGGCAAGGCCGGTTCCCGCGTTGTCATCGAGGAATGCCTCATCGGCGAGGAAGCCTCCTTCCTCTGTCTCTGCGACGGCCTGCGCGCCGTGCCCCTGCCCTCCGCACAGGATCACAAGGCCGTCTATGACGGCGACAAGGGCCCCAATACCGGCGGCATGGGCGCGTACAGCCCCGCGCCCGTCCTGCCCGACGAAGACGCCGAGCGCATGGCCGATCTCGTGTCCCGCCCCATTCTGCGCCAGCTGGCCGAGGACGGGCACCCCTTCGTCGGCGTTCTCTATGCCGGTCTGATGATGACCGCCGACGGCCCGAAGGTACTGGAATACAATACCCGTTTCGGCGATCCCGAATGCCAGCCCCTGCTCATGCGCCTTGACGGCGATCTGGTGGAGATCATGCAGGCGGCCCTTGCCGGAGACCTCTCCGCCGTCCCCGTCCGCCAGAAACCCGAAAGCGCCCTCGGCGTCGTCATCTGCGCCAGGGGCTATCCCCAGTCCTACCCCAAGGGCATGCCCATTGAAGGCCTCGACGAGGCCGAAGCCGACGGCGCAAAGGTCTTTCACAGCGGCACCGTCGTGGAAAACGGCGTCTGCAAGGCCAACGGCGGCCGCGTCCTCTGCGTGACCGCCCTCGGCAAAACCCTCAAGGAAGCCCAGGATAAAGCCTATGCGGCCGTCGCCAAAATCCGCATACCCGACAGCTTCCACCGCTCCGATATTGGCGAAAAGGGCATCCGCCGCCTGCAACAGCAGCAAAACGCCCGCTAGGGCGTGTTAAACACTACATCGTTCTTCTGGGGGGAAGGAAACCCCCTTGGCTGGCGCACAAGGGGCCCAGCCTTTCCGCAGGAAAGGCGTTTCCGTAATTCTTCCCCCCGGGCCCCCCATCCTTCCCCCAACGCGCTTTTACCGGAGGATGCAGGAGTTCCGGGGCCGACGCCGCTTTCCCCGCGGCGTCCGTCCCCGGAAATACCGGGAGATATATTTTAGAGCAATTTCAGTTTGAAACGCTGCGCGTTTCAAACCATACGGCCTGTCG
>CAJMRA010000366.1 GCA_905215675.1 uncultured bacterium
CTTCCCCCCGGGCCCCCCATCCTTCCCCCAACGCGCTTTTTCAGGGGGGACACAGGCCCTGTGGCATATGCGCCCCCTTTCCCCGGCGGGCTTTTTCGTGAGGCGGGCGCGCGTTCCTTTCCCCGCGTTTTCGTCGTGCCGCTTCTCTTGACGGAACAGGACAATGTGGACTATTTTGCAAAAAAGCAAAATATGGGATGCCGAATGACGATAAACAGACAGTACATCGCCGAACAGGCAAAAATCTTCAAGGCCCTCGGGCACCCCAGCCGCCTGCTTATGGTGGACGCGCTGCGCGACGGCGAAAAGTGCGTCTGTGAATTGCAGGCGCTGGTGGGCGACGACATGTCCACCGTCTCCCGTCATCTTTCCGTGCTGCGGGAAGCGGGCATCGTGGCCGCCGAAAAACGGGGAACGAACATCTACTATCGCCTTTCCCTCTGCTGTCTGGAGAAGTTTCTTTCGTGCACCTGCGACGTCATTGAAAAGCGGATTCAGACGCAAATCAGTCTCCTGAACGGCAAGTAATTTTTGCGCGCAGCAAAAGCCTTTTCAGTCTGAAACGCTGTGTCTTTCAAATCCTGCGGCCTGTCGTTTCGCGGAAAAAACGCGGTTTTTCCGCTCACTTTGGGCCGGGCGGCGCTGTGCCGCCGCCTCGCGTTTCCCCTTTTTCAAAGGTGAAATGCTCTAAAACGCCCATGACGGGAGCGCCGGTTCCGGCGTCCCCGCACGCTTTCCGGGAAGGGATGATGTCGCACGGTTCCGCTGAATGTTATTGTCATGCTCTCTGCCGCGCGGCCCTGCCCACGGCGCGGGCCGTGCTGGCGGCCCTGCCCTGGCGGCGGGCCGACGGCGTACGGCTTGAATCGGGCGTCCTGACCGCGCCCGCCCGCTTCGCGCCTCCCGATGCCCTGTCGTGGGATTCCCTGCGGGACCTGATGGCCTCCCGCTTTCGCGGCAGCGCCGCGCAGATTTTTGTCGGCGCGGCGGGCATTGCCGTGCGCGCCATTGCGCCGCATCTCGACCACAAGAGCCGCGATCCCGCGGTGCTGGTCGTCGATCCCGCCGGGCGGCACGTGATCAGTCTGCTGTCCGGCCACTGGGGCGATGCCAACGGTCTTGCCCGTCATCTGGCGCGGGCGCTGGGCGGCGAGGCCGTCGTCACCACGGCGTCGGACACCCTGTCGCGTCCGGCGCTGGACATGGCCGTCCGGCGTGCCGGGCTGCGTCTGCTCGACTGGGATCAGCTTCCCGCCGTTCAGGCGGCGCTGCTGGAATCCCGCCCCGTGCATCTCTATGACCCCCTGCGCCGTCTGCCGCCGCTTCCCGGTCTTGTCCGCATCCCGTCGCCGCCGTCGGAGGACGATGCCCGACCTTCGGTCTGCGTTCACTGGCAGGCGCTGCCGTCCGCTCCGGCCCGTGTGCGCGTGGCCGTGCCCTGTCTTGCGCTGGGCGTGGGCTGTCGGCGCGACATGGACGCCGATCTGCTGCGGGAAAGTTTCTTTGAATTCTGCCGCGCCGGCGGCGTCGCTCCCGAAGCCGTGGCCGCGCTGGCGACCGTGACGGAAAAAAGCCGGGAACCGGCCATTATTGCCCTTGCGGACGCCTTGTCCCTGCCCCTCCTGCATTTCCCCGCCTCCACGCTGGCCGCCGTCCCCACGCCCACCCCTTCCGCCGCCGCCGGTCGCCGCTTCGGCCTGCCTCCCTTCAGCGTCTGCGAAGCCGCCGCCCTGCTGGCCGCCGACGCCCCGGAACTCCTGATCCCCAAGACCCCCCTGCACGGTTGTCTCACGTTCGCCCTTGCTGTAAGAGTGTCCGGGATATTCCGGGGGAGGGGAACCCCCTCTGTCGGCGCGTGAGGTCGAGATTCAGGGGGAGGGGAACCCCCTCATCTCTGCTGTCGATGCCCGTAGCTTCCTTTGTCGC
>CAJMRA010000367.1 GCA_905215675.1 uncultured bacterium
CCCCTCCCCCCGAATCTCAACCCAACGCGTTTCAAACAAGACGGCCCGAAGCGCGCGGAAAAGCTGTTTTTCCGCGCGCTTCGGGCCGTGCGGCGTGCCGCCGCCTCCTGTTTTGCTTTTTTACAGGGAAAACGCTCTACCCTTCCAGGAAAGCCCGATAGGCATCCACGGTGGCGGCGATATCCGCGACGCTGGAGAGTTCAAAGGGGCTGTGCATGGAAAGCAGGGCCGGGCCGAGATCGATGACGTCCATGCCGTAGGCGGCGAGGAACAGGGCCACGGTACCGCCGCCGCCCGTATCGACCTTGCCCAGTTCGGCCACCTGCCACGGAATATTTTTCTTGTTGAACAGGCCGCGCACTTCGGCGAAAAATTCGGCTTCGGCCTCGCTGGCGCCGTATTTGCCGCGCGAGCCCGTGAACTTGCAGAAGCAGGGACCGCAGCCCAGCAGGGCGGCGTTCTGCTTTTCGTGCACTTCGGGAAAATCGGGGTCGAGAGCGGCGGTCACGTCGGCGGAAAGGGCGCGCGTCCGCAAAAAGACCTGCGATACGGGAATGGCCGGAGCCCATGCGCGCACCATGTCTTCCATGCAGTATTGCAGGAAGCGGGAAGACGCGCCGGTCGCGCCGTCGGAGCCTATTTCCTCCTTGTCCCAGAAAATGACGGCCATGGTCTGACCGTTGCTGACGGCGCGGGCCGAGGTCAGGGCCTCCAGCGCGGCAAAGACGCAGATGCGGTCGTCCTGTCCGTAGCCGCCGACAAGGCCCCTGTCGAGCCCCACGAAACGGGCCGGACCGGCGGGCACGGCCTGAAGTTCGGCGGTGATCAGGTCCTCTTCCCGGATGCCGTACTGTTCATTGAGCAGTTGCAGCACATGGGCCTTGAGCGGGTCCTTGCCGTCGGCGTCCTTTTTGGCGGAAGCGGCGGAGGCAAGCGCCGGGCTGTGGCCGAGAACGACGTTGAGCTTTTCGCCTTCAAAGGCCTCGCTCACCTTCTGCGAGGACTGCTTCTGTGCCAGATGCGGCAGGAGGTCGGCAATGGTGAAGACGGGATCGCCGGGTTTTTCACCGATGCAGACGGGCACGGATTTGCCGTTTTCCAGAATGACGACGCCGTGCAGGGCCAGCGGGCGGGCCAGCCACTGATATTTGCGGATACCGCCGTAGTAGTGCGTCTTGCCCTGCACCACGCCCGCCTGTTCCACAAGGGGACGCTGCTTGAAATCAAGACGCGGACTGTCGGCATGGGCCGCGATGAGACGCACGCCGGAAGCCAGCGTACTCCGCCCCTTGCGCACGGCAAAGAGACATTTGCCGCGCAGGGACCGCATGACGGACGCCTTGCGGAAATCTTCGCCGAAACCGGCTTCCGCCAGACGTTTCTGCACATAGGCGATGGTTTCCCGCTCCGTCTTGCAGGCGGACAGAAAATCAATATAACGCTGGGCCAGGGCGCCGACCTGACGGCGGCGGGTTGTCGTCGCGCAGGCATCCCAGGCGCTGACGGGCTCATAGGTCAGGGAAGATTTTTTCGTACTCATAGAGAACAATCCTTGTTATAAGAATGCCTGTCGTCCATTTCACAGTTCGTCGCTTTCTTTTTCAAAGCAATACGCCGTCCTTGCAAGTCCCGCAAGAGCGCCGTCATGGCGTCGTACGCCCTGAAGCATCCGTGAACCCCGCCGGTCACAGTGAAAAACGGAGGGACGGTTCTACCATGACGTATAAAGCGCTTTGTCTTTTTCAAAAATAAGACGCTCCAGAGTACATGCAATAATTATTCCTGGAGCGTTTCACCTTTGAAAAAGATGAAACACGAGGCGGCGGCACAGCGCCGCCCGGCCCGAAGTGAGCGGAAAAACCGCGTTTTTTCCGCGAAACGACAGGCCGTATGGTTGGAA
>CAJMRA010000368.1 GCA_905215675.1 uncultured bacterium
CCCCATCCTTCCCCCAACGCGCTTTTTCAGAGGGGGCACAGGCCAGGCGGCAAGTTTTTTTTCGATGAAATAAATAGAAATATTAGAGCGTTTCACCTTTGAAAAAGGTGAAAACGCGAGGCGGCGGCACAGCGCCGCCCGGCCCGAAGTGAGCGGAAAAACTGCGTTTTTTCCGCGAAACGACAGGCTGTATGGTTTGAAACGCACAGCGTTTCAAACTGAAATTGCTCTAGTGTTGACAGGCCCTGGCGCGTTTTGCCCGCGTGAAGGCGCGGCATGCTTTTTCGAGGAGAGAGCCTTCCGGCTTTCTCCTCGTTTTTGTTGCAGCGTGATTCCCCGTTGTGTTTCGCGCAGCGTCTGCGGCGGAGCGGCGGCGGCACAGCGCCGCCCGGCCCAAAGTGAGCGGAAAAATCGCGTTTTTTCCGCGAAACGACAGGCCGTATGCGTTTGCAACGCACAGCGTTGCAAAGGGAAAATGATCAAGGAGGCGGAGAGCGTGAGTTTCAGTCACCTGTTGCTGTTCTGTCTGGCCGGAGCTCTGGGCAGTCTGGCCCGCTACGGCATGACGTCGGCGGTGGGGGCCCTGCTGGGCGGTTCCTTCCCGTGGGGCGTCTTTGTCGTCAATGTGCTGGGCTGCTTCCTGTTCGGCGCCGTCTGGGCCGCGTCGGGCATCCTGCACCTTGTGAGCGACGCCGCCCGGCTTATCATTCTGACCGGCTTCATGGGAGCCTTCACCACGTTTTCCACCTTCATCTTTGATTCTCAGGCCCTGCTGGAAGGAGGCAACTGGGCGGCCCTGCTGCTGAATGTGGGCGGGCAGGTCGTGCTGGGACTGCTGGCCCTGCGGCTGGGTATCCGTCTGGTGTCGCTTCTGGCCTAGGCTCAGGAATCATTACATTGTCTTGAGGGGGAAGGAACCCCTGTGCTCCGCTCACTTGGGGCCGGGCGGCGCTGTGCCGCCGCCTCGCGTTTCACCTTTTTCAAGGGGAAAATGCGCTATTCCTCGTCGGTGGGGTCTTCCGTCATGCCCCGGCCATGGGCGCGCAGGATTTCCAGCGCTTCATCCTTGGTGGGAATGCGTCCCTTGCAGCGCGGATTCTGGAGACGGTTTTCCGGGCAGTAACCGAGCTGGACGCAGCTGGGGCCCGCCCCCGCGAACAGATCGGGCGCGGCTTCGCGGCACAGCTTCAGCATGGTCCGGGCCAGATGACGGATTTCATGCTGGGCATTGCGGCAGCAACGGATGGAAAACCAGTCGTGCAGGGCATGGGCGTTCATGCCGATAATGGCCTTGAATTCCGTGGCCTGCGGCTTGAGATAGCGCAGGTCTTCTTCCGGCAGGCCCCGTTCCACCCCGGCTTCGTACCACTGGCGGGAAATATCGGCCAGATCGCGGCCCGTCAGTTCCACGGTCGCGCCGTCGGGCAGCCGGACGGGCGCGGAAAAATCCCGCGCGTTTCTGGGATAGACCACGGAAAAGGCCCGCTTGCCGTTCAGTTCCGCACGGCCGGACTTGATGAGGTAGGAGGCCAGACGCTTGCGCACAAGCTGGGTTTCCGTCACGCGCGAGTAGCCCTCCACGGCAAAGAGAAAGTAGTCGAATTCCAGCGCCGCCCGGTGGCCGCTGGAAAGGATGTTGCGCACGATTTCGCGCGAGTAGGGGGATGCGGCAATATCCTCGAGGCTGCGTTCGCTGCGGACGAAGCGCGCCGCCACGTCCGTGTATATCTTGCCGCCGCCCGCCAGCAGCAGCACCTTGCCTTCGCCTGTGATTCGTTCCTGCAGCATGCTGTCTCCTTGTCATCAGGGCAATTTCAGTTTGAAACGCGCAGCGTTTCAAACCATACGGCCTGTCGTTTCGCGGAAAAAACGCGGTTTTTCCGC
>CAJMRA010000369.1 GCA_905215675.1 uncultured bacterium
GAAAGAGCGCGCGGGGGAAGGGTGGGGGGGCCGGGGGGGAAGAATTACGGGAATGCCTTTCCGCAGGAAAGGCTGGGCCCTCTCGCGCGAGCAGAGGGGTTTCCCTTCCCCCCAGAAGAACGATTTAGTGTTAACAGCCCCTGGAGCGTTTTGCCGTTGAAAAGGGAATGCCATGTCATGCTGACAGATGAAACTGTGCTGGAGGCTTCGGAGATTCATGCCGCCTACGGTGCGCGCACTGTTCTGCATGGCGCAAGCCTGCGTGTGGCGGCGGGGGAGACGGTGGCCCTGCTGGGCTGCAACGGCAGCGGAAAGACGACCCTGTTGCGAATTCTTTCCGGGCAGCTTGTTCCGTTGCGCGGGCAGGTGACGCTTGCCGGTCGCTCCCTTGCCCGTCTGCATCCCCGGGAACGGGCGCGGCATCTTGCCGTGCTGGCCCAGCGGCCGCTTTTTCTTCCCGACATGCGTGTGCGGGATTTTGTTCTGCTGGGCCGTTACTCCCGTCTGCCCTGGTGGGGCCTGTACGGCGCTGCGGATCACCGGGCCGCGGATGCGGCGCTGGAGGAGGTGGGGGCGACCGAGCTGGCGCGGCGGCGTATGCGGGAACTTTCCGGCGGCGAGGCGCAGCGTGTGGCTCTGGCCAGAACGCTGGCCCAGGAAACGCCGCTGCTGCTGCTGGACGAACTTTCGGCGGCGCTGGATGCCGCGCGTGCCGTGGAACTCTTTGATGTGCTGGAACGGCGTCGCCGCCGCGGAGCCGCCATTGTCATGGCCATTCATGATTGCAGTCTTGCCGCGCTCTATGCCACACGCCTTGTGGGGCTTCGCAAGGGCGTCATCCTTTTTGACGGGCCTGTGGCCCGCGTCTTTACGGAGGAGAATCTTGCCGCACTCTACGGAACGCCCCTGCGCGTGGTCGCCCATCCCGACAACGGCTTGCCGCAAGCCCTTGTGGCGCGGGCTCACGGTCCCTTTGCTGACGATGGCGCTGCTGCTGCCGTCGCCCGCGTCGGCGGCGGTCAGCGTGCATGACGACAGGGGGCATACCGTTGTTCTGCAACGGCCCGCCCGGCGTATTGTGCCGCTGTACGGCGCATTCAGCGCCCTTGTGGAGGCGCTGGGCGCGGGGGAAACGCTTGTGGCCCGCACAGCGGCGGACAAGACGCCCGGACGTGCGGCCCTGCCTGTCGTGGGGACGCATATGGCCCCGAATATCGAGCGCATCGCCGCCTTGCGGCCGGATCTTGTCATTCAGCTGGTAGGCCGCAAGGAGGCGGCCGTCCAGTCGGATGCGCTGCGGGCGCTGGGCATTCCCGTGCTGGATCTGGAAATAGCTTCCTTCAGGGATCTTTTCGCGGTCGTGCGTCTTCTGGGGCAGGCGCTGGACAGGAACGCCGAGGCCGGGAGCCTGTGCGCCCGGTGGCAGGCTCGCCTTGACGCTGTAGCGGATTCCCTGAAGGGGAGAGCGCCCGTGCGGGTCTTTTATGAAGTCCGCTATCCCAATTTGCTTGCGGCGGGGCGCGACAGCATTGTGAACGATATTATTGAGCGCGCCGGCGGCGTCAATGTGGTTTCCCGGGAGCGCAGACTCGTGCGCTTCAATGAGGAGGCGCTCCTTGCGGCCGCCCCGGATGCCTATATTCTGCAACGCGGTCCCATGAATCCCGCGCCGCAGCCTCCGGAGCAGCGTCCTCATTTTCAGTCCCTGAACGCCGTACGGCAGGGACGCGTCCTGTGGGTCGAGGAAGAGCGCTTTGCCCGGCCCGGACCGGCCTCCATTGATGCCGTCGAAGAGCTGGCCCGCTGGCTGCATGGAAAATAGGGCGTTTTAGAGCGTTTCACCTTTGAAAAAGGTGAAACGCGAGGCGGCGACACAGCGCCGCC
>CAJMRA010000370.1 GCA_905215675.1 uncultured bacterium
GGCGCTGTGCCGCCGCCTCGCGTTTTCACCTTTTTCAAAGGTGAAACGCTCTATGCGCGGCGGATTTCCCAGACGCGCACGGAGACGGGCACGGGCTGGGCGTAAATGGGTTCCACGGTGCGGGCGAACACGGGGCGACCGCTCCAGCGCACGCCGCAGCCGCCGCCGGAAAGGGCCTGAAGAAAGGCGTCGTACACGGTGCGGCCGGGTTCGGCCAGCCAGGCGACGCCGTCCGGGGCAAGGGCGTGATCAAGGAAGCGCAGCACGGGAGACACAAAGGCCCGTTCATACATGATGTCGCCGCCCCAGATGCGCGCGAACGCGCCGCGACGCACGGCGGGGCGTCGCCAGTCCATGACGGCCCATCCGGGCTGCGGCACGTCGTTGGTCGCGGCGTTGCGCCGGGCAAAGCGCAGGGCGTCCGGTTCATAATCCATGCCCAGCACGCGCGCGCCGAGCCAGCGGGCCACGATGGAGGCCAGCCCCAGACCGCAGCCCATGTCGAGACAGAAACGCCCGTCTATCTCCGCGCGCCGTTCCTGCAGCCAGTCGCACAGGGCCACCGTCGAGGGCCAGAGTTCCGTCCAGTAGGGCAGGCGTTCGTCGTCGGCGTCGGGATCGTCGCACATGGCGTTCCACAGCGTTTCCAGATCGGCGGCCCGATCCAGACGCCACAACCGCCCGCAGGCGCGCACCGCAATATGGGGCGCATAGGCGGAAAGACCGCGGCTTTCTTCGTCATTTTCGGACATGACACATAATCTCCGCGCGCAGCATAGCCCAAGGCGTCCCGGCTGTACAGCGCGCGCACGGCCGGGGAACCTGTGAACAACCGCACATGAGCGTTTTCCCCCTGAAAGAGGAGCCCCGCGAAACGACAGGCCGCATGCTTTGAAACGCAGGGCGTTTCACACTGAAAATGTTCATGATACCGGCGACGGGCCGGAGCCGCAAGGCCGCCGGACGCCCGTCGGCAGGGGGCGGCCCGCCGCCTTTTGTTGTATCCGTTCGCGGCTTTTGCTATGGTTTAGCCGCGTCGCATCCGCAAATGCGCGCGGCAAAGGAGGCCCGGAGGACGGCATGGGACAGGATATTTTCGACGTCATCATCATATTGACCCTTGTGGCATTTTCCATTCGCGGCTTTCTCAAGGGTTTTGTGGCCGAAGTGGCAGGCATTGTCTCCCTTCTGGGCGGTTTCTGGGTGGCGCATCACTTTCACCCCCTGCTTTCTCCGCATCTTTCCTTCATCAGCGAACCCGCATGGCGCACCATTGCCGCCTATATTCTCCTGTTCATTGCCGTCATGATCATTGTCGGCATCATTGCCCGCATCCTGCAAAAGATTCTGACATTCTCCTTTGTGGGCTGGGCCGACAAGCTCATCGGCGGGGCCCTCGGTCTGGCAAAGGGACTGATTCTCTGCTCGCTGGTGCTGCTGGTGCTGCAAAAACTGTTCGGCGACGCGCCCTTTCTGCAACATTCCCGCGCCCTGCCCTACTTCAACAGCCTGATTGAAACCATCCGGCAGGGCATTCCGCCGGATCTGCTGTCCCGTCTGGGACTGGCGTAATCCGGCCCCGCCGGGGCCCGTCATGCCCGCAGCCTGTCGGTGGCCCGGCCTTTCTTCCCGTACACCTTCCCCCGGCCCCCTGCCCCGGCGCGCTTTTCCCGGGGGATACGGAAGCAGGAGGAACAACCGAACAGGCCGGGACGGCGGCGGACATCACGCGCCCTCCCCTTACGCACACAAAAAACGTCCATTTTACCCTATCAGCATATTATGCGCGGGTTTTGGGGAAGATGGGGGAGTTTGAGGGGGAAGAAACCCCTTTTTGCCGCGAGCAGCGACCCGACGGGCGGCCGAAGGCCGTGCCCGTT
>CAJMRA010000371.1 GCA_905215675.1 uncultured bacterium
GAAAAACCGCGTTTTTTCCGCGAAACGACAGGCCGTATGGTTTGAAACGCGCAGAGTTTCAAACTGAAAAATTGCTCTAGAGTCCCGCCGTCGGCGGGGACGCCCCCCGGAGCGCGGGCGGATACGGGATACAATCCTCTTACCCTCCGCGGGCCGCGCCTCCGGGGGGAGAAAAATCAGGTGAAACCATGAAGAAACTTTGTGCATGGCTGTTGCTGATCCTGCTGGCGATGCCCTGTGCGGCACGGGCGGCGGAAACCTTTTCCACCCTCAATCTTGTGGGCCTCAACGACTTTGTCGCCGCCAACAAGGGCAAGATTGTGGTCGTCAATTTCTTTGCGACATGGTGCCCGCCGTGCCGCATGGAGATTCCCGATCTCGTGGCCGTGCGCAAGGAGGCGGCCGCAAGGGACGTGGTCGTCATCGGCCTTTCCGTGGACGAGGAACCTTCGCTGCTGCCGCCCTTCCTGAAAAAGCTGAAGGTGGATTATCCCGTGTTTCTCGCAGGGGAAGATTTGATTCAGGCCTTTAATATTTCCAGTATTCCGCATAATGTATTTTACGGACCCACCGGCAAGGTCATGCTGGCGGGCAGCGGCCTCATGGACAAGAACACCCTTCTGGAAATTTTTGGAACGTTGACGGGCAAGAAGTAATGAAGCAAGCTTTCAGCGTGCGCCGTGCGCACATGGACGATGTCAAGGGCATTCACAGCCTGCTGTTGCAAACCGCGCAAAAGGGACTTCTGCTGCCGCGGGCGCTTATCTACCTGTACAGTCATATCCGCAACTTCTGGGTGGTGGACGCCGAGGACGGCGGCATTGCCGCCTGCTGCGCGCTTGCTCCGGTCTGGCAGGATCTGGCCGAAGTCTGCTCGCTGGTGGTGCGGGAGGACTTGCGGGGGAAGGGGCTCGGGCGTCTGGTGGTGGAGGCCTGCGTGGCCGACTGCCGCGAACTGCGCATCGAAAAGGTCTTTGCCCTGACCTATCAGGAAAAATTCTTTACGCATATTGGGTTTGAAATTGTGGACAAGAGCGTCCTGCCCCAGAAAATCTGGGCCGACTGCGTGCATTGCCCCAAGTACCCCGACTGCGATGAAACCGCCGTCTTCCTGACGGTAGGAGGTGACAGGACTCATGGCTAAACTGCGCATGGTTTTTACGGAAGAACAGATTCGCAAGCGCGTCGCCGAGATGGCGCAGGAAATTGACGCGGTCTACGGCGATGAACCGCTGGTGGTGATTTGCGTTCTGAAAGGGGCAGTCCATTTCTTCAGCGACTTGTGCCGTCACATGCGCAATCCGGCGGTGGAGCTGGATTTCGTGCGCCTGTCGAGCTACGGCAATGCGACGTCCAGTTCCCGGCATGTGACGTTCAGCAAGGATGTGGATTGCGACGTGCGCGGCAAGCACGTGCTTGTTGTGGAAGACGTGGTGGACAGCGGCCGTTCCATGCGTTTTCTTGCGGCGCAGTTTCAGGCCCGCGAAGCGGCGACGCTGCGTATTGCCGCGCTGATTGACAAGAGGGAGCGCCGGGAAATCGATGTGCAGGTGGACTTCATAGGCTTTTCGCTGGAACGCGGGTACATCGTCGGTTACGGCATGGATTGTGCCGAACGCTATCGCGCCCTGCCCGCCGTCTACGAACTTTTGTCCTGACGGGGCGTGCCCGTGGAGCCGGGAAGGAAGGAGAAAGCCTGTCGCGCGACCGTCCCTGCGCCGTGTCGTGTCCCGACGGTTTTTTCCTTCCTTCTTTTTTGCATCATTGCCCGGGACAGCCGTTTTTTCCAGTGAGCGGGAAAACCGCGTTTTTTCCGCGAAACGACAGGCCGTATGGTTTGAAACGCGCAGCG
>CAJMRA010000372.1 GCA_905215675.1 uncultured bacterium
GATACAGGCCAGGCGGCAAGTACTTTTCAAGTGTTAACAGGCCTAGGGCAAGTTCAGTTTGAAACGCTGCGCGTTTCAAACCATGCGGCCTGTCGTTTTGAGGTAAAAACGCTGTTTTTCCGCTCACTTTGGGCCGGGCGGCGCTGTGCTGCCGCCTCACGGTTTCGCCTTTTTCAAAGGTGAAACGCTCTATGGAGCGTCGTCTTGCGTGAAGCCTTTACACTTAGCAGAGGATTAGTTCTATGAAAAAGGTTATTCGGGTCCTGCTGGCCGCGGCTCTGGTTCTGGGTGCGGCGCAGCAGGCCGCGGCAGTGGATTTCAAGGCCAAGGGCGTCTGGCTGGCAAATTTTCAGTATGGTCAGAACGGTAATTTTACGAACAAGGGCCATGCCGGCTACGACAATTCGGAAGACGAGTTTGAAGCCCGTTCGCGCGTTCGCCTGCAACTGGACGCCGTCGCCTCGGAAAACCTCATGGGCGAAGTCTATTTTGAAATAGGCAAGAGCATCTGGGGCAAGGGCAACAATCCGCAGGGCGGCGCGGCCATGGGCGCGGACGGAACCATCGTCAAGGTCAAGCGCGCCTTCCTGGACTGGACGGTTCCCGATACGGATCTGCGGTTGCGCATGGGCATTCAGGGCTTGCAGACGCCGTACATGGCGCTTGACGGCCCCACGGTCCTGAGTACCGATATTGCGGCCGTTACGGCCAGCTATGCCATCAACGACAACGTCTCCCTGACGGCCTTCTGGGCGCGCCCCTACAATGACAACTACACGGGCGACACGGAAGGCAGGGGCGTGAATTACATGGACAACATGGACATCGCGGGTCTGTTCCTGCCCCTGACCTTTGACGGGCTGCGCCTGACGCCGTGGGCCATGTACAGCGCCATCGGGCCCAATACCCTGCGCAAGGCCGACGACTACGTGTCCAACCGCATCAACGGGGTCAACGGCAACTATTTCTTCAGCGGCATGCTGCCCGTCATGGGCAACGTCACCCGTCACACCGACAAGTCGCTCAATTCCTATGCCAACGCCTGGTGGGCCGGTCTTGCGGGCGACGTTACCCTCTGGGACCCCTTCCGCATCGCGTGGGAATTCACCTACGGCAGCGTGCGCTGGGATGACGATCCGGCCCTCGACCGTCGCGGCTGGCTGGCCGCCCTGCTGCTGGAATACAAGACGGACTGGGGTATTCCCGGCATTTACGGCTGGTATGGTTCCGGCGACGACGATAATCTCGGCAACGGTTCCGAACGCCTGCCCGTCATCAGCAACGACTACGGCGTTTCCAGCTTTTCGCAGACGTTTTCCGGCGTCAATGAAAACGGTCTGGAACGCGACCGCGCCATCAACAACAACCTTGCGGGCACGTGGGGCTTCGGCGCGCGCCTCAAGGACGTGAGCTTCCTCGAAAATCTTCGCCATACCCTGCATGTGAGCTTTTTCGGCGGCACCAACGATTCCGGCATCCTGAGCAGGCTGCATGATCGCACGGGGTCGTGGATGGCGCCCAACAATCCCGACGGCACGTCCTACGTGGGCCGCGACAATGTCTACATGACCACGAAGGACTACGCCTTTGAAGTGGGGCTTGCCAACAAGTTCAAGATTTACGACAACCTGCGCTTCAATCTGGACATCACCTATGTGACCCTCTGGCTCGACAAGGGCGACAATACCTGGGGCAGGGCCAATACCGGCGGCGGTTCCAACCAGATCCGCGACGCCTGGAACATCAGCACCCTGTTCATCTATTCCTTCTAGGCTCAGGCCTTATTGCGTTTTTTCTTGAGGGGGAAGGAACCCCTTTTGCTTGCGGCAAAAAGGGGTTCCTTCCC
>CAJMRA010000373.1 GCA_905215675.1 uncultured bacterium
AGGGGGAAGGAACCCCTTTTTGCTGCGAGCAAAAGGGGTTCCTTCCCCCTCAAGAGAAAACGTAAAGAGTCCTGAGCCTAGCGGGCCACGGCAAGGATGACCTGCGGGGCCTTGACGATGGCGGTCGCGGGCGTGCCGGGGGCGAGGCCCAGACCGGCGGCGCTGGCATTGGTGATGATGGCGCAGAGGGTGAGGCCGGCGGGGGTGCGGATTTCCACTTCGGAGTTGACCGCGCCCTTTTCCACGCGCGTCACCTGTCCGTCGAACTGGTTGCGGGTGGAGAGCAGATACTTGTCGGCGTCGGTCATCACCAGCACGGTGCTGGCCTTGATCATGGCGATGCAGGCCTTGCCGGGAGCGAGGCCCAGCTTGCGGGTGCTGTTGTTGGTGATGATGGCCACGATTTCCTGACCGCCTTCCACGGTCAGCACGATTTCATCGTTGACGGCGCCGGGGCGGATTTCCTTGACAGTGCCGTTGAACACGTTACGGGCGCTGGTTTTCATGATGGTATTCTCCTTGTGGCATATCGGGCGCTGACGGCCCGTTCTTGTCTGCCCATTCAGATAGGCGCTTTTCAGAAAATTGCAAGCGCATATTTTGCGAAATTTTTTGATATATTCACTTAACATATTGATATTAAAAATTAAAAAACAGAAAATAAAAGTCATCATTTTTTAATAAATCGTGACTTATACGACGATTATTCCCGAATTGAGACCAAAAGACACCTGCGGACGGCCCGAATGCGCGAGAGGATACGCGGAAGAATACGGGGCGGGAGGACTGCGGGGCCCGGTGGCGGCCCTCGCTCCCTTCAAGCGCTGATTCCCCCCTCCCCTTTCCACACGCTTTTTCCTGAAAACGCGCGCCCCTTTTCAAAATCTCCAAAGGAGATATGGTGAAAAGGTCGCGACTCTCCGGCGGCCGCCCCCAGAGGCGGCCGCCTCACCCGCAGTTACAGGAGAAAGCCCATGTCTTTTGGTAGTTCCCTCCCTTCGCTGTCGCGCGCCCTTCCGGCGTCGCTGCTGGCCCTCTGCATCTGTCTCGCCCCCCTGAGCGCCCGGGCCGCCGAAATCGTCGTCTCGGCGGCGGCCAGTCTGACAAACGCCTTCAAGGAAGTCGCCGCGGACTTTGAAAAAGCCAACCCCGGCGTCACGGTCCGCCTGAACTTTGCCGCATCCAATCCCCTGCTCAAGCAGATGCTCGAAGGCGCGCCCGTGGACGTCTTCGCCTCCGCCGATCAGGAAACCATGGACAAGGCCGTTGCGGGCAAGGTCATCAATGCCGCCACCCGCGCCGACTTCGTGCGTAACAGTCTGACGCTTATCGTCCCCAAGGGAAGCACATCCCCCGACGCCGTCGCCGCCCTTCTCTCCATGCAGCGCGTCGCCGTGGGCAAGCCCGAAAGCGTGCCCGCCGGACGCTACGCCCGCGAATCCCTCACCGCCGCCGGTATCTGGGAAAAACTCCAGCCGAAGCTGATCTACGGCGCCAGCGTGCGCCAGGTACTCGACTACGTGGCCCGCGGCGAAGTTGACGCGGGCATCGTCTACGCCACCGACGCCGCCCAACAGGCCGACAGGGTACATGTGGCCCTCGTCCTCGGAAACCATACGCCGGTCCTCTACCCCATTGCCGTTGCCACCACCGGCAAAAACCCCGCTGGCGGACAGGCGTTCGTCAACTTCGTCCGCTCCGAAAAAGGACAAGCCACCCTCGCCCGCTACGGCTTTGCAAAGCCCTAGGGGCTGTTTCTAAAAAGTTTATTGCAGCCAAACCAGACAGGCCGCTAACATGACGTTTGCCCGGAATGTCGCGGCCAATTTATCATAG
>CAJMRA010000374.1 GCA_905215675.1 uncultured bacterium
CATCTTCCTTGACTTGAATCCTGTTAATATGTTATAGTAATACGCTTTATATTTTTGGTCCTCCCCAACTCTCTTTCTTCTTTCTCCCCTGCGGCGGGGACCCGCGCTCCGGGCGCATCCTCCGCGCCGCAGGCCCGCGGCAAAACAAGGAGAACGGCACGCCCTGCATCCTTCCGGTCGCTTGAACACAGGCTGAACAGGGAAGACCGCAACCTGTTTCCCTCCTGGAGGAATGTCTTGAAAGCGTCGCGTCTGTTTGCCCTGTCCTGTCTTCTCTGGCTGAGCGCCGTCTCTTCCGCCATGGCGGAAGGCTTCGCGCTGACGGAATGGAGTTCCCGGGGTCTCGCCCTGGCGGGCGGTCTGGTAGGCCGCGCCGACGATCCGTCCGCCATCGCCTATAATGCCGCGGGCATCACCCAGCTGCCGGGCACGCGCCTCATGGGCGGCTTTGCCGCCATCGCCCCGATGGGAACCATTCAGGCCACACAGCACGGCGAAAGCAATCATACCCAGACAAAGCCCAACATCTGGCCCGCGCCGCACGGCTACGTCACCCACCAGCTGAACGATCGCGTCTGGCTGGGGCTGGGCGTCTTTTCCCGCTTCGGCCTCGGCAACGAATACGACAGCAACTGGATGGGCCGCTACAATGTGACGGACATCACCCTGCAAACCGTCTCCGCCGTCCCCACCGTCGCCTTCAAGGTCAACGACGTGCTGTCCCTCTCCGCCGGTGTGGAAATCCTCTACGGCATGTTCGGCATGGGGTCGCAGATTCCCACCTATTCCATGACCATGCAGCCGCAGGCCGACAACGGCATGGATCTGAAGGCCTCCGGCTGGGGCTTCGGCGCACAGTTCGGCGCGCATCTGCGCATGAACGACGAATGGTCGCTCGGCCTCACCTACAAGAGCAAGGTGGCCCTCAAGCTTCTGGGCGACGTTTCCTTCGACCGCCGGACAGACAACATTCTCGCCATGACCGGCAGGGTTCCCCGCGCCGTGGATACCGACGCGCACGGAACCGTCATCCTGCCCGATTCCGTGTCCCTCGGCCTGAGTTACAAGCCGCTGGACAACCTGAGCTTCGAAGTGGGGACCGTCTGGACGCGCTGGTCCGACTTCAAGTCGCTGGATATCTATTTCGACAGCGGCTACGACGCCATCAGCCCCAAAAACTGGCGCGACGGCTGGAATTTCAACGCCAGCGTGGAATACAGCCCCCTCGACTGGCTGACCCTGCGCGGCGGCGTCTGGTATGAAACTCCCGTCGTGGACGCCACCTACGCCGACTTCATGATCCCCACCAACGGCCGTACCGTCCTGACCCTCGGCGCGGGCTTCAAATGGGACAACTGGACCCTTGATCTCGCCTACGCCCACCTCTGGATCAATTCCCTCGACTACGGCAGCAGCCGCGCCGCGGGTATTCAGGGCATGCCCGCCTATATCTCCGGCGGCGAATCCCGCGATACCGTCGCCAATATCTATTCCGCCACCATCGGCTATACGTTCTAGCGCCTGGTAACACGAAATCGTTCTTCTGGGGGGGAAGGAACCCATCCTTCCCCCAACGCGCTTTTTCAGAGGGGACACAGGCCAGGCGGCAAGTACGTTTCAAAGGAGCCCCGTCCCCGCGCCGGGCCGGTCATACGGAAATCGTCCGGCGCGGGGCGCTCCGGCAGGAAAACGCATGGCCGATGCTGGACAGCCGTCGCGCATTGACACATGATTCAGGGGACGCCGTTCCCTTTTCCGCCGTCAAGAGCATTTTCACCTTTGAAAAAGGTGAAAACGCGAGGCGGCGGCACAGCGCCGCCCGGCCC
>CAJMRA010000375.1 GCA_905215675.1 uncultured bacterium
GGGGGAAGGAAACACCCCTTGCGCGCTAGCCAAGGGGGTTTCCTTCCCCCCAGAAAAACGATTTAACGCAACGCGTTTCGCACTGAAAATACCCGAAAAACAACGAAACGGGGGGGATTTCATGGATGAAGGCGTATGCCTCAGGCGGAAGACCGGAACAGGGGATCGCCGCTCCTGCCCGCTTTTCCGAAAGAGGCGGATCGGGGCATGGAGGACGCCTCCCTGTATTCCTCAAGCACGCCCGGCGGCAGGGCGACGGCCACGGGCGGCAGATAGGAAAGCGTCACGGGACGCTGCACGGGCTCGCCCGTCAGCGGCAGCAGCGGCGTCTGCACGCGGGCATAAAAATCCCGGAGAGAAAAGGGGTCCGTATACAATCCGTGCTCCAGCAGAATGGAACGACAGTTGATGCAGAGCTCGATACGGATGTCATAGGGACGCCAGCTCATGGGATGCTGCGCGTTGTCCCGCTCAAGGATGGAAACCTCGAACCGGCCGTCCGCCCTCGACGTGGCGGAATACAGGGAACTGCGGGATGTGCCGAGCATGTCCAGCATGCTCTTGCAGGCGCACAGATGGTAGGTGTAGCGGGTTTCCCGACGCTTGAGGTTGACCAGCTCGCGATGCTGGCGCGGAATGTACAGGCAGCACTTGCGACCGTTGAACTCCAGCGTGCCGTCCGGCGCGACATGCAGGGCTTCCTGCTCCAGCGGCAGGGCCCGCCGGGAAAGCTGGGCGTCGAACTCCCGCAGGGCCACGTCGAAATTGTGTTCGGCAATGACGTTGCCCTGAGCCGCGGCCTTGCCGTACCACGCCAGCGCGCTGCTGTAATTGCGCGGCACGCCGAAGCCCGTTCCGTAGCACCAGCCGAGATTGCACTGGGCGTCGGCAAAGCCCTGCTCCGCCGCCAGCGTATACAGCCGGACGCAGCCGCAGGCGTCCCGCATGACGCCGCGCCCTTCCCGCAGACAGTTTCCCAGCGATATCTGCGCCAGCACATGGCCGAGATCGGCCGCCTTGCGATACCACTCCACGGCCTTTTCCCAGTCCTGCGCAACGCCGCTGCCGCAGGCATAGGCCCAGCCCGTGGCATAGAAGACGTCGGCGGGACTGGCCGTTTCCTCCTCGACAGTCTCCGTCGGGGACGGCTCCTCCGCCGGAGTATCCGCCGGGGGAACCGGCGTCTCCGCGCTTTCTTCCGCCTGTTCCATGTCTTCCATGTCGACGGGAGGCACGAATTCCGGCAGGGACTCCGGCTCGTCCGGTACGGGGGGCAGCTCCGGCATGGAAACGGGTTCCGGCTCCCGCGCGGGGCGCTCGGACGGCCGGGCATCCGAAAGCAGCAGAAGGCCGGGACGAGGGGCCTCGCCCTGTCCCGAAATGACACGCAGCGAACTTCCTTCCGCCGAACGATCCCCGCCGATACGCAACAGCGCGCCGCCCCACAGGCGTTCCAGAACAAAGGCGGCCCGGCGATGCCCCAGCGACGCGGCCCGCTCGAACAGCGCCCGCGCCGCAGCCTCGTTGCGCTCCACGCCGTGCCCCTTGTGATAACGTACGGCCAGCGCAAAACAGGCGGCGGGATTCCGGGCAAGCGCCGCCCGCGCCAGCCTCGCCACCGTATCTTCCGCCACAGCGTCTTTCGTCATCTGCTCCGCTCCTGCTCTCCTGCCGGACTGTAGCCTTTTTGCCCCGGAGACGAAAGCCCCTCCCCGCATGAACATTTCGGTTTGAAACGCCGGATGTTTTAGAGCATTTTATCTTTGAAATGGGTTGAGGGTTGAGATTCAGGGGGAGGGCCCCCCCTCTGCTCGCGC
>CAJMRA010000376.1 GCA_905215675.1 uncultured bacterium
ACTTCGCTGTGTTGCAGGGGTTCCTGCGGTTGTGTCTCTGTGTCTGCCATAGCTGTTTTTTCTTTTTTGTTTACACAACGACAGACAACGCGGCCGAAGTCAGCCTTCTTTTCTCGCACGCCGGGGGGCCTGCGAGGGGGAGGCGGGATTGTCAGAGGGGCTGGAATTGCATATATAAACAGCCTGCGATGCGGAACGGAAGTTAAGCGTGCCGTGTCGGCAGGAAGTTCTTAGCGATACCGTGCAGCGCGCGGTGTCATGGAGGTTATACGATGGAACAAGGCACCCTTCGCCTGAAGACCGGTTTGGCGGAAATGTTGAAAGGCGGCGTGATTATGGACGTGACCACGCCCGAACAGGCGAAGATCGCCCAGGATGCGGGCGCTTGCGCCGTCATGGCGCTGGAGCGCGTGCCCGCCGACATTCGCGCCGCGGGCGGGGTGGCCCGCATGGCTGATCCGACCATTGTGGAACGGATCATGAAGTCCGTGACCATTCCCGTCATGGCCAAGGCGCGCATCGGGCATTTTGTGGAAGCCCGCATTCTGGAAGCCATGGGCGTCGACTATATTGACGAAAGCGAAGTGCTGACGCCTGCCGACGACAAGTATCATATCAACAAGCGCGAATTCACGGTGCCGTTTGTGTGCGGCTGCCGGAATCTGGGCGAAGCCCTGCGCCGCATCGCCGAAGGCGCGGCCATGATCCGCACCAAGGGCGAACCCGGAACGGGCAACGTCATTGAGGCCGTGCGCCACTGCCGTCAGGTGCTGGACGATATTCGCCGCCTCTGCTGCCTGCCCGAAGACGAGGTCGCCAATTACGCCAAGGAAATCGGCGCGCCTCTGGAAGTGTGCATGCTGGTGCGCAAGGAAGGCCGTCTGCCTGTGGTGAACTTTGCCGCCGGCGGCATTGCGACGCCCGCCGACGCGGCCATGATGATGCAGCTGGGCTGCGACGGCGTGTTTGTCGGATCGGGCATCTTCAAGTCCGGCGATCCGGCCAAGCGTGCCAAGGCCATTGTGCAGGCCGTGACCAATTATAACGATTACAAGCTGCTGGCCGAAATTTCCAAGGACCTGGGCGAACCCATGGTCGGCATTGATATTTCGACCATTCCGCCTGCCGAACGCATGCAGGAACGGGGCTGGTAGAGATGGCGCTGATCGGCGTTCTGGCATTGCAGGGGGCTTTCCGCGAACATGCGCGGGCCCTGCGTTCGCTGGGGGCGGAAGTACGGGAACTGCGTCAGCTGCCGCATCTGGACGGCATCGGCGGGCTTGTGATTCCCGGCGGCGAAAGTACCACCATCGGCAAGCTGCTGGTGGACCTTGGCATGATGGAACCCCTGCGGCAGCGCATTCTCGACGGCATGCCGGTTTACGGGAGCTGCGCCGGGCTGATTCTGCTGTGCAAGGACATTGAGGATTCCGAACAGCCGCGTCTGGGCGTTCTGGATGCCACGGTGCGCCGCAATGCCTTCGGCCGTCAGGTGGACAGCTTTGAAACCACCCTGCCGGTCAAGGGGCTGGATGCGCCCGTGCAGGGGGTGTTCATTCGCGCGCCGCTGATTACGCGCGTGGGCGCGGATGTGGACGTGCTGGCGCGTGTGGACATGGCGCCGCACGGCGGAACGGGGGAGGAAATCGTGGCCGTCCGGCAGGGCCGGATTCTGGCGACGTCCTTCCATCCCGAATTGACGCCGGATACGCGCCTGCATCGCTACTTTCTGGACATGATCGCCTAGAGCGTTTCACCTTTGAAAAAGGTGAAACGCGAGGCGGCAGCACAGCGCCGC
>CAJMRA010000377.1 GCA_905215675.1 uncultured bacterium
CGACAGGCCGTATGGTTTGAAACGCGCAGCGTTTCAAACTGAAATTGCTCTAAAGCATTTGAAACGCTGCGCGTTTCAAGCTGAAAACACCCCAGGTTCGGGAAACATGGTGTTACGCGGGGAAACAGCTCCGCAAAAGTGTAAGGAAAACGGCCGGATGCCTGAAAAAGGCGTCCGGCCGTTTTTGTCGTATGCGCGGAGGCGGCTGTTTTTTGCCCGCTCCGCGGAACGGGCAGCAGGGCGTTTTCTCCCTTTCCCCGTCCCCCGGATAGGGAATTGCCGGAAATCAGGCTTGCGCCAGCGCCTGATCGACGTCGGCGATGATGTCGTCGATATTTTCGAGGCCCACGGAGAAACGGACCATGCCGGGCGTAATGCCCGCGTCGTGAAGCTGCTGATCCGAGAGCTGGCGATGGGTGGAGCTGGCGGGGTGCAGGACGCAGGAGCGAATGTCGGCCACATGCACCTGAAGGGAGACGAGCTTGAGCGCGTCGATAAAGCGGGCTCCGGCATCGCGGCCGCCCTTGAGGCTGAAGGAGATGACGCCGCTGCAACCGTCGGGCAGGTACTTGTCGGCCAGCGCCTTGTGGGGATGGCCTTCCAGACGGGGATAGGAGACGCTTTCCACCTTGGGGTGGGCTGCCAGGTGACGGGCGACGGCCTCGGCGTTGGCACAGTGCTGCCGCATGCGCAAGGGCAGGGTTTCCAGACCGAGATTGATGTAAAAGGCGCCCTGCGGGGTCTGGCAGCAGCCCAGATCGCGCATGAGCTGGACGCGGGCCTTGACGATGAAGGCGGCCTTGCCGAACGCCTGCGTGTATATCAGGCCGTGATAGGATTCGTCGGGTTCGGTGAATTCGGGGAAGCGTCCCTGCGTCCAGTCGAAGCGGCCGCCGTCCACAATGACGCCGCCCATCTGGACGGCGTGTCCGTCCATATATTTGGTGGTGGAGTGAACCACGATATCCGCGCCGAACTCGAAGGGGCGGCAGAGAACGGGAGTGGCGAAGGTATTGTCCACAATCAGCGGCAGGCCGTGACGATGGGCCAGGGCGGCCAGCCGTTCGATATCCAGCACGTCCAGCGAGGGGTTGGTCAGGGTCTCGCCGAAGATGGCGCGGGTGGTGGGGCGGATGGCCTTTTCAATTTCGGCGTCGGGCGCGGTCTGATCGACGAACGTGACCTCGATGCCCATTTTCTTGAGCGTGACGGCAAAAAGATTGAAGGTGCCGCCGTAGATGCTGGACGTGCTGATCACATGGTCGCCGCTGCGGGCAAGGTTGAGAACGGCCAGCAGGTTGGCCGACTGCCCCGACGAGGTACACAGGGCGCCGACGCCGCCTTCCAGGGCGGCAATCTTGCGTTCCACGGCGTCGACCGTGGGATTGCCCAGACGGGTATAGAAAAAGCCCTCGTCCTGCAAGTCGAACAGGCGCGCCACGGCCGCGGTGGATTCGTAGGTAAAGGTCGTGCTTTGCGTAATGGGCAGGACGCGGGGGTCGCCGTTGCCGGGCGTATAGCCGCCGTGAAGACAAAGGGATTCTATTTCCATGGCTTCCTCGTGGTTGTTGCAGTCTCTGGATGACGCGGCGCGACGCCGGGCCGCCCGCACGGGCGTTTCCGTCTGCATTCCGGTTGTCGGGACGGCTTGCGGCCTGTTGCCCATCCTTGCGCGGAGGAGCGGAACGGGACGCGGCGGGTTCTGCGGCCGCAGGCCGCACGGTATGCACTAGAGCAATTTCAGGTTGAAACGCTGCGCGTTTCATCCCTACGGCCTCTCGTTTCGCGGAAAAAGCG
>CAJMRA010000378.1 GCA_905215675.1 uncultured bacterium
AACGCCAGGCCGTATGGTTTGAAACGCGCAGCGTTTCAAACTGAAATTGCTCTAATGTCCATATGAAAAGTTTGAGGAAGGGAGAGGGGGAGCTCGAGGGGGAGGGGAACACCTTTTCCCGCGCCAGCGAAAAGGGGTTCCTCTCCCCCTCGAAAACCGGCACAGCATCCCCTCGAAAACCGACACAACACTTTCACATGTAACGATAACGGCTTAACATGTTTGAAGCAGACATCTGGACGCCCTTGTACATCACGCTGAAAGTAGCGGGCATTGCCACGGGGGTGTCGTCCGTGGCGGCGGTGCTGGCGGCTTGGGTTCTGGGTCGGCGGCGGGGGCCCCTGCCGTTGACGCTGGACGCCCTGTGTACGTTGCCGCTGGTTTTGCCGCCGACGGTTCTCGGTTATTATCTCATTCTGGTAGTGGGGCGGCGCGGCATTATCGGGCAATGGCTGGCCGAAGCGGGCATCAGTCTCATGTTTTCCTGGCAGGGAGCCGTCGCCGCCGCTGCCGTCGTGGTGTTTCCGCTGATTTACAAATCATCGCGGGCGGCGCTGGAACAGGTGGATCGCCGTTACGAGGACGCGGCGCGCACGCTGGGCGCGTCGGAATGGCGGATATTTCTGGGAGTGTCCCTGCCGCTGGCATGGCGGGGCATTTTTGCGGGGCTGATGCTGGCCTTTGCCCGGGGCATGGGCGAATTCGGCGCAACGCTGATGATTGCGGGCAATATTCCCGGCAGGACACAGACGCTGGCGCTGGCCATCTACGATGCCTTTCAGGCGGGTAACGACGCGCAGGCGGCCTGTCTGGTGCTGGTGGCCTCGATAACCTGCGTTGGCCTGCTGGCCGGTTCGGAATGGCTGGTGCGCCGCGGTATCTCAAGGAGACAGGCATGATTTCCATGCATATGGAAAAGACCTTCGCGCCCGGACGCACCGGCGACGGTTTTCATCTCAACGTGCAGCTTGATTTGCCGTCGGGCAAGGCCAGCATCGTGCTTTTCGGGGCCTCCGGCTCCGGCAAGACGCTGACTCTCCAGTGCCTCGCCGGACTGGCGCGCCCCGATCGGGGCCGCATCGTCATGGACGGCGAAACGCTTTTCGACGCGGATAAAAGCCTCCATGTCCCGGCCCGCCGCCGCCGCATCGGCTACATGTTTCAGGATTACGCCCTGTTTCCGCATCTGACGGTTCTGCACAATGTGGCTTATAGCCGCAGCGGGCTTTTCCCGTGGCGCATCCGGGCAGAAGAACGCCGCCGGGCGCTGGACATGCTCGATCATTTCGGCGTGGCCCATCTGGCGCAGCGCTACCCGGCCCAGCTCTCCGGCGGCCAGAAACAGCGCGTTTCCCTCGCGCGCGCCCTCAACGCCGCCCCGCGCCTGTTGCTGCTCGACGAACCCTTCAGCGCGCTGGACCCGCTGCTGCGCCTGCGCCTGCGGCAGGAACTCCACGGCATGCTGGCCGATCTGACGGTCCCCTGCCTCATCATCAGCCATGACCCCGAAGATGTGGATATCTTCGCCCAGCGACTGGTGCTCTTTCACGGCGGATCGGCCCGCGAAGTACAGGAATATCCCCGGCTGCGCGCCGCGCACGCCTCCACGCAGGCCTGTCTCTGCCGGTTGCTGGAAGCGGCCGCCGCGCCGTCCCTGCCGCAAGCCTGCTGAAGACGCGGGCCGGTCGGCGCTGTGCCGCCGCCTCGCGTTTTCTCTAAATCGTTCTTCCGGGGGGAAGGAAACCCCCTTGGCTAGCGCACAAGGGGGTTTCCTTCCCCCCAGACCCCCCAT
>CAJMRA010000379.1 GCA_905215675.1 uncultured bacterium
GGCCGGCGTGGTGCCCGCGTAGAGCTGCCCACCACCCCAACCCCCCCCCGCCCCCAACCCGCCCCCCCCCCCTCCCCCTGAATCTCAACCCTCAATTTATTTCAAAGATAAAATGCGCTAGCCAAGGGGGTTTCCTTCCCCCCAGAACACACAACGCACACTCCCCGCCCCTACCTCACGGGCCATTCCCGCACGTCCAGCGGGATGCTTTCGCCGATTTCGGCCAGCGCGCGCCGGGCGGCCTGTTCGCAATGCGGCGAGAAAAACACTTTCAGCAAGGCCGTCCTTGGTTCCAGCACGGAAAAGGCCGCCACGTGGCCGTAGACTTCCAGCAAAAAGCGGAACATGGCCGTATGGCGCGCTTCGAGGCGCACCAGCAGCCGCCCGCAGGCCGACGGCTCCGGCAGGGGCAGAAGGCGCGGCTTGCGCGTGTCGCGTCGCAGGGCCGGAGGCACGTACGCATTCGGGCGCGTCATTGCCAGACTCCCAGCGCGCGCCCGGCGGCCACAAAGCCCATGGCCACGGCGATGGTGCCGAAAAAGCTGCGCGTGCGCCAGGCTACCAGCAGGGACGGCACGGCGGCCACCAGATAGAGATTTGTCCAGGACAGGGAAAACGTCCCGTTATAGAAGAAAATGTCCTGTCCCAGCAGGGCCGCCATGACGGACACGGGCACGAAGGAAAGCCAGTGCCGCAGCGCCGGAGGCAGACTGTCCGCCCGAAGGTACATGACCGGCCCCATGCGCGGAATGGCCGTGACCAGCGCACAGCCGACAATACAAAAAATCAGTTCCGCATGTTGCGCAAGCCAGCTCATGCCGCGGCCCCTCCCGAATCCACATCCTGTTCGCGCCCTTCGCGGCGCGCCTGCCGCAAAAAGAGGGCCGTGCCCGCCGTGGCGGCAACGATGGTGGCGGCAACCACGTTCCATTGTCCCATGCCCGCCATCTTGAAACCCAGAGAAAGCACGGCGGCAAAAATGCCCGTCAGCAGATGCAGACGGCTGGAGCATTGCGGCACCACCAGCGCAAGAAACATGGCCGTGAGGGCATAATCCAGCCCCAACGGCTTGACGTCGGTGATCAGGCCACCGCAAAAGGCCCCCAGCACGGTTCCCGCAACCCACGAAAGATGCGCCGTGACATTGCAGGAAAACAGGGTGGCCGTCGCCAGCTTCCAGCCGCTCTGAAAGGCCGAGATATGAACGCCGAAGGTCTCGTCCGTCATTTCAAAGCCGAACAGCGCCCGCAGCCGACGGGGCAGGGGGCTCAGATGCGGCGCAATGGCCGCCGACATGAGCAGATGACGCAAATTGACCACAAAGACGGCCACAATGACCGACAGCGCGCCCGCGCCCGCACCCCAGAGCCCGGCCAGCACGAACTGGCCGGAACCGGCAAAGATCAGCATGGACATGGCAATTGCCAGCGCGGGCGGAATCTGATTTTTGACCGCCAGCACGCCGAACGCAAAGGCGACGGGAACATAACCAAGAACAATGGGCAGGGCGCGCCGCACGCCGTCCCAGAAGGGAGAGGACGCGGCCTGAACCTCGTTCCCGGTTTCGACAGGGCATGACATGGGGGGGCCTCCGGCGAAACAGAATCAGGAAACCGCCGCCCCCGCAGAGGGCGGCGACAGAGGCCGCAGGGTACGCCTTTCGCCCGTCGCAGGCAAGCGAAGGCGGGGGAGATGTTATGGAGTTGGGGGGAAGGAATCCCCCTTGGCTGGCGCGCAAGGGGCCCAGCCTTTCCGCAGGAAAGGCGTTCCCGTAATTCTTCCCCC
>CAJMRA010000380.1 GCA_905215675.1 uncultured bacterium
CTGTCGTTTCGCGGAAAAAGCGCGGTTTTTCCGCTCACTTTGGGCCGGGCGGCGGCTGTGCCGCCGCCTCGCGTTTCACCTTTTCAAAGGTGAAACGCTCATGCGCAGCGGAGCTTCTTCCCCCCTTCTGGAGTGCCATGCATTTCTTGTTGTCTCTCTTGTGCGTTTTCGCCGTTGCGGCGGGCGTCCTCTTTCCCGCTGCCGGGCATGCCGCCGGGTATCAGGTCGGCTTTCGCACCATCGGACAGTGGCAGGTGGAAAACGCCCTGCGTCTGGATGTCAATATCTGGTATCCTTCCATACGCCCCCCCCGCGAACTGGACTATCCGCCGTGGACCATCGAGGCCGCGCGCGGCGGCAAGCCCGTGGAGGGACGTTTCCCCGTCCTCATCCTGTCCCACGCCTCGCCGGGAGCCCGTTTTTCCTATCACCAGACAGCCGCCTGGCTTGCCATGCACGGTTTTGTCGTGGCCGCGCCCACCCATGCCGCGGACAGCATGTACAACATGGACGCCATGTATACCTGGCGGCAATTCCAGACCCGGGCGACGGACATCAGCACCACGCTCAACATCCTGCAAAAGTCGCCGGACCTCGCGCCCATGGCGGACATGAACCGCGTGGGGGTCATCGGCTACGGCGCGGGCGGACTGGCCGCCCTGCTGACCGGCGGCGCACTGCCGGACTGCGGCGCGCGGGACAATTATTGCGCAAGCGTGGAACGGCAGGACATGTACTGCAATCCCTGGGCCGCCGAAAAGCTGGACGCCCTCTGCGCGCGCCTGCCGCTGCGCAAGAGTCTTGCGGATGTGCGCGTCAAGGCCGTGGCGGCCGTGTCCCCGGCCTTTTCCCTTCTCCTGAGTCAGAAAAGTCTGCGTTACTACCACCCCCCCACGCTCCTGATCGCGGGCGGCGCGGAGGTGGAAGATCGTCCCGATACCATTCGCATGCTGGCAAGCTGGTTCCCGCGGCCGGTGGAGGTCCTGCAAATCGACGACGCCGATACCGGAGCCTTCATGTCTCCCTGTCCCCCCGTGCTGCTGGAAGACCTGCCGGAACTCTGCGGCAGCGTTTCCCCCGACGATCGCGCCCGCATTCTTGAAAATCTGCATACGGCCCTGCTGGCCTTCTTCCTGCGGCATCTCGGCGACGAGGCAACAGTGCCCGCCATCCCCCTGCCTCCCGACGCCGAAGTTCTCAAGCAACAGTGATGCCCCTGTTCGGAGGAATCGTGATGCGTTTCTTTCAGTTCCCGCTTCTCGCTCTCGCGCTCGCCCTGACCCTCGGCGTCCCCGGACGCCCGTTCGCCGCGGACAACGACGACTGGGTCTATATGCCCGCGGGAGCCCGTCCCACCTATTTCGGCATCCACGGCGGCACCATGCCCGTCAGTCTGCTGGTCAGCGACGACGGCGCGGCGCTCGTCAGTTTCGTGGGCCTTACCGGCAACGATTTTCTTAATATCCTTTACCGCATGGATCGGCGCGTTCCCTCCCTGCTCAATGGCACCTCCCCGGAAAGCCGCCGCCATTTCCTCGATCACGCCGCGCCCGCCGTCCCCTCCGGCCTCACCGCCGGCGGCGGCGACGACAGTCTGCCCGTCTTCCACTCCCTCGGCGAACGCGCTACCCACCTGCTCCCCTTCGGCTTTTCGGAAACCCCCCTGCCCATCGAAGGGCACGTCATGCTCCCCAGCCATACCTCCCCCGCCAAAAGCTTCCGCCTCTTCATCGATCCCAAATACCTGCAACCCCGCTGATCGCGGTTTGTTCGTC
>CAJMRA010000381.1 GCA_905215675.1 uncultured bacterium
ATTTCAGTTTGAAACGCTGCGCGTTTCAAACTGAAATTGCTCTAGAAATCCACGCCGGAAACGGCGGGCAGCCCCTGTTGCCAGGGATGCCTGATTTCCTCCATGCTTGTCACAAGTTCCGCCGTGTCCAGCAGCCATCCGGGCGCATCCCGCCCGGACAGGATGACATGGCATTCCTGCTCCCGCGCCTCCCGCAGCAGGGCCTCCAGTTCCTCCCGCGATATCAAATCCGCGCGCAGGGCATACAACGCCTCGTCAAGGACCAGCACGTCATACCCGGCAAGCCGACGGCGCGCCCAGGCCAGCGTCGCTTCGGCGGCTCTTCGGTGAAGCGGCCGGTCCTCCTCCCGTCGAAAGAAGCCGCGCCCGCCGGCCAGAAAGTCCTCCCCCAGCAGACGCGCAAGCATGCGCTGCTCCCCGGCGCAGCCGTCTTCCTTCATGAACTGGGCGAAGGCCACGCGCAGGCCGCGCCCCAGCGCCCGCACGACCTGCCCGAGGCAGGCGCTTGTCTTGCCCTTGCCGTTGCCGGTGTAAACAAGAATCATTCCCATACCCCGGGAAGAGGTTCGCCGCACTTGGGACAGATGCCGCGCGTCGTCATCTTGCTGGACACACGCCCGTTACGCCGTTCGATGCACAGCATGCCGCACTTGGGACAGGATGTGCCGGCGCCCATGGGCGTGCTGATGTTGCCGAGATAGACGAAATTCAGGCCTTCCCCCCGGGCCACATTCCAGCAGTGTTCCAATTGTCCCTGCGTCGTCGCCTGCCGGTCGCTCATGAGATACGCGGGATGAAAGGCCGAAAGATGCCACGGCGTATCCGGCCCCAGCTCGTCCCGGATGAAACGGGCCATGTCGCGGATCTCGTCGTCACTGTCGTTCAGGCCGGGAATGATCAGGGTCGTCACCTCCAGCCACCAGCCGATGCGGCGAATGGTCTTCAGATTGTCCAGCACGGGCGCGAGGCGTCCGCCGCACTGTTCCCTGTAGAAACTTTCGCGGAAGGATTTCAGGTCCACATTGGCCGCGCTGATGCGCCGCCGCAAGGAAAGAAGGCAATCTTCCGACATGAAGCCGTTGGTTACGATGATGCTGCGTTTTTCCGTCGTTTGCAGCAGCCCCGCCACCGTGAACATGAGCTCAAAGAAAACCGTCGGCTCATTGTAGGTAAAGGCCACCAGCGAAGCGCGCTGCTGTTCGGCCAGCCGGAAGACCTCGGCAGGCTCCACGCGCTGTCCCGTCACCGAGCCGCTTTTTGAAGGCAAACAGGAAATGCTGTAATTCTGACAGAATTTGCAGGAAAAATTGCAGCCTGCGCTTCCGAAGGAAAAAACCTTGCTGCCCGGCAAAAAATGATACAGGGGCTTCTTTTCCACCGGATCGATATGCGGCGAGGTGATGATGTTTTCCACCAGCGACACCAGCTTGCCCCGCAGATTCACCCGCATGCCGCAAATGCCCTTGCCGTTGCGCGGAATACGGCACCCGTGCGCGCACAGGCCGCAGCGCACGGCATCGTCAGGAAGCGCTTCCCAGAATTGTGCGGTCATACTCTCTCTCCCGCCTGTCCGCACGCCTGGCCGTGCGAACCTTGCGTAATGCACAAGAACGGTCGGCATCCGCCAGGAAGCCGACCGTCAACGTCGCTCTTTGTTCTTACAATATTATCGACCGGAACCGCGCCACCATGAGGGCGGAATGCCGCCGCCCTGAGGCGGGCGCTGCCCCTGATTCCAGGACGGCGGCCGCTGGCCGGGATTCCAGTAA
>CAJMRA010000382.1 GCA_905215675.1 uncultured bacterium
GCGCTGTGCCGCCGCCTCGCGTTTCACCTTTTTCAAAGGTGAAACGCTCTAAAAAGATAAACCGCTCTGATTCCCGCTCAAGGAATACACACAGCCATACCGGCAGGCGCGGCGGCGGGGTAGATACCGGCGCCGCCGCTCTGCAAATAGACGACAATGGCAAAGACGCGGACTTTTCTGGCCTCGCCGGTCCAGTAAATAAAATAGGGCCCTTCGCTGCCCGGAGGAATATCGCCATCCCTGGGCAGGGGAATGGCGGCCCCGGGAATGGGACCTCTCCAGGGCGGGCTCGGCGGATTTTGCGGCCATCCCGCCGCAAAGGCCGCGCCCTTTCCTGCGCCGGACACGGCCTGCAACTGCTCCCGTGAGGGCAGGCGCGTGCCGGGCTGATACGTTTCCACGTCGGGATTATCCGTGCCGCCGCAACGGGAAATTGCCTCCTTCCACGTTGTCCCTTCCTTCAGGGGAGCCCCGGCAAACACGGACAGCGGTCCCTTGCCGAACGTGACGCGCGCTGTTGCGGTATGCGTTGCCCCCGTCTTTTTCAGGGTCACGCTTGCCTGCACAGTGACGTCGCGTTCGCCTGCAATATCCGTCAGAAATGCTGTCGCGCCGACGGGAGGCGTGCCTGCCATACGCAGACCATCTTCTTCCGGCCCCGACAACGAAAGCGCGTTCCTGCCCCAGCAGAGACCGTTCCAGCGATCGGCGGGACGAGCCCATGCCTTGCTGCGGACATGGGAATCAACCGCGGACCAGCGCACCCGCTCGCCGTCGAGGGAAACGGCCCTGCCCGCATCATCCCGCAATACCGCCGTCAGCATCACTGTCTGACTCTCCGTAAACGTCGAAAGCGCGCCGCCCCCCTTTACGGACAGGGAAAGGGAAGCGGCGGCAGGCAAAGCAGGACAGGACAGGGCAAGCGCCATCATACAGACAAGCAGGCTGCAACACGCCAGCAGGCGTTCGGAGACCATGCCGAACGGCCCCCTAGAAACGCAGCCAGTGCTGCGCGGCCCGTTCGATGCTGTAGATGGTATGGCGCAGCTCCGGCCCCAGCAGGGCGATGAAGACCACCAGCATGGCCGCAAGAAAGACATATTCCCCCAGACTTCCGGTGGAGCAGAGCTTGAGAGAAAAGGTCGGCTTGCGTGAAAAGGGCATGATGGGCACGCCGTGCGGATTGAGCATATCCAGAATGACGTGCGACAGCCCGCCGAAGCCCAGCCCCATGATGATGGCGTGGGCAAAGGGCGGCAGATGGGGAATACGGGGGAGCAGCCCCGCCGCCCCGCCCAGAAGCAGCAGCGCCAGCCACCAGCCGAACCAGTGCGTCGTGCCGCGATGGATGCGGTTGAAGGTACGCTGCCGGTTGGGCGTCATGTCGGCAATGCGCATATCCAGCTTGTCGGGCAGCACGCCGCCGACACAGGACGCAATAACTCCTTCGATGGGAAGCTGCATCACCAGCGCCGCGCCGATGGCGGCGGTCTGATGGGTTATCCATTTCATGAAAAGGTCTCCCTGAATCTCTTTTTACACAGCGACATGAGCATTTTCGGTTTGCAACGCGTTGCGCTTCAAACCGTACGGCCTGCCGTTTCGCGGAAAAAGCGCGGTTTTCCGCTCGCTTCGGGCCGGGCGGCGCTGTTCTAGGGGCTGTTAACACTAATATTTATTTCATATAAATAGAAAATTTAGGCGACACATAACCTTTGAAAAGGACTTGCCGCCTGGCCTGTGCCCCCTCTGA
>CAJMRA010000383.1 GCA_905215675.1 uncultured bacterium
GTCTGTTGCGCGGCCGCGTCTTCCAGCTGCGCCGCCTGCGTCTGCGCCCGCTGCTGCCGGATGGCCTGCACGTCCGCGTCGGCCCGGATGATGCCGCCGGGAGCGCCGTTCCCCGTCGCCAGCTCGTCAACAGCCTGATCAAGATTCACCTTGTCCAGAACCTGCGGATCGGCCTGCGCCAGCGCCAGCACATCCTGAATCAGCGCCCGCGTGGTTTCCGCGCCGTTCTGGCGCAGGGCGTTGGCAATGGGCGAGGTAAAGGACATCTTCATGAACACCGGCACGCCCGCCAGGCTCCGGGGAGGCTGCGGCATGAGCCCGGCGCGGTCCAGCATGGCGGCCACACGATGCAGGAGCGGCGTCAGCACATTGGGTTCGTAGGCGCTCATGACCGGGCCGAGCTGTTGCAGGGCCTCGCGCTTGCGCTCCAGAAATTCCGTGGCGCTCATGTCGCGCGGGCGCTGCTCCAGCGGCATGGACGCAAAAATGGACGCCATGAGCGCATTTTCCAGCCGCCCGGCCACGGTCTGCAATTCCGTCTGGAGAAACTGAAAGGCCTGCGCATAGGGCGAAAGATCAAGAATGGGCGTGATCAGCACCTGTTCCGGCACCGCGTTGACGGCCCCCGGAGACAGGTCCGCGGGCGCGCGCAGCGACGTCGGCGCCTGTACGGGCGGGCGCGTGAGCTTTGCCAGACCCTCGAGCTTGTGGCGCTCCATGAGGTCCAGTTGCCGGGCGTCGCTCAGGGCGTCGTCGCCGGGCCCCGTGCCGTAGGGCGTGACGCCCTCGTGCCAGCAGGTGAAGAAATAGGGCATCTCCTGATACCCGCCCACATGAAGAAAGTCTTCGCCGCCGTCCTCCCAGAACAGCGACTCCCACGGCATGGCCCGCGCATCGCTCCGGCCGGGCGCAAACAGATCGCGCCGCCGCACAAGATGATGCACGCGCACCGGCCGGAACGGTTCGCGTTCCAGCGCCGCCCGGCAATGCCCGCTCAGCGCCTCCGTTCCGAAGCGCGCGGCCAGTCGCGCGGGCGTCCAGAGTCGCGTGCGGCACACGGCGTCGAGCCGTCCCTCGTCGTCAAGTCCCACGCTGAACGTGCCGATCTGCACGCACTCGAAACGTACCGCCGAAGCCGTCGCCGTTTCGCTGTACAGCAACGCGCAGCCCGCCCAGATCAAATCCATGTTGAAGGCGTGTATGGCCTGATAGAATCCCCCGTCCGCCAGCGTGTCCTTCATGATCCGGTCAACCCGGTCCAGCCACGCGGGCGCGCCCGACTTCTCCCACAACTCGCCATCCTGAAAATCAGGCTCGAACCACGAAATCCCCCGCGGCGTCATGCCGCTTGTCATGCCCGACGCCCCCCGCAGCAACGCCTGCGTCGCCGCCTGCGTGAACGCCTCCCGATTCCGCCGCGTGCCCGATGCCGCCGTGTCCTCGCCGTCAAATATCCCCCTGTGCGGCGCGATCCACTCCGCCAGCTCCCGCCACTCCCCAAGCCGCGCCGACCGCTGCTGCGCCAAATGCCCCGCAAACCGCCGCGCTTCCTCCAATGTCGTTGCCATGTCTCCCTCCTGCCCCCGCCGCCGGACTGCCGACAAGCAAAGGGAATGTGCGAGGGGGAGAGGAAACCCCCTCTGCTGGCGCGAGAGGGGGTTTCCTCTCCCCCTCGCGCTCCCCCTCTCCTTCCCCCAGCGCGCTTTACTCTGAACCATGCGGCATTGCGGTTGCG
>CAJMRA010000384.1 GCA_905215675.1 uncultured bacterium
AAAAACCGCGTTTTTTCCGCGAAACGACAGGCCGTATGGTTTGAAATGCGAAGCAGTTCAAACTAAAAATGCGCAAGGGGGAGCCCTGTCACGGCGCAACGCCCCGCGACAGGGCTCCCCCCGATCCCGGTACGAACCCGACATTTCACCAAGCGTTGCCCACAGCAAGGAGTATCTTGTGAGCCACACCGATTTCCCGTCCTACAGGGGCGAAATGGAATATGTCTGCCTCGGTTGCGGGGCGCGCCGTCCCGGCGACAGTCTGCTGTACACCTGCCCGGATTGCGGCGGCGTCTTCCTGCTGGAAAATACCCGCTTTGACGCCCTGCGCGCCACCGGCGGGCAGCAGTGGCGCGCCGTTTTCGACGGTCGCGCCGCCACCCGGACAACGGCCCTGCGCGGCATTTTCCGCTATTACGAACTGCTGGCCCCGCTGATGGATGAAGAGGATATCGTTTATCTCGGCGAAGGGCTTACGCCCATCGTCGAAGCCGCGCCCGCGCTCCGGGATCAGGTCGGCGTGCCCTTTGCCTACAAGAACGACGGCCAGAACCCCAGCGCCTCCTTCAAGGATCGCGGCATGGCCTGCGCCTTCAGCTATCTGAAATGGCTTTGCCGCCGCCACAACTGGGATGAGGTGCTGACGGTCTGCGCCTCCACCGGCGACACCTCCGCCGCCGCCGCGCTCTATGCCTCCTATGTGGGCGCGCCCCTCAAGTCCGTGGTGCTGCTGCCGCACGGCAAGGTCACGCCGCAGCAGCTTTCGCAGCCCCTGGGCAGCGGCGCAAAGGTGCTGGAACTGCCCGGCGTCTTTGACGACTGCATGAAGGTCGTGGAACTTCTGGCCGAACAGTACCGCGTGGCGCTGCTCAATTCCAAGAACAGCTGGCGCATTCTCGGGCAGGAATCCTACGCCTATGAAGTGGCGCAGTGGTACGGCTGGGACGTGTCGGACCTCTGCCTGTTCGTGCCCATCGGCAATGCGGGCAATATTACCGCCATCATGTGCGGTTTCCTCAAGATGCTGGATCTGGGCATCATCACCAGCCTGCCGCGCATCTTCGGCGTTCAGAGCGAACACGCGGATCCGGTCTATCGTTACTATGCCGCGCCCGCCGCGCAGCGCTCGTGGGCTCCCGTGACCGTCACCCCCAGCGTGGCGCAGGCCGCCATGATCGGCAATCCCGTATCCTTCCCGCGCGTCAAGGCGCTTGCCCAGCGCTTCATCGAGGCGGGCGGGGATCGCGCCTTCCAGGTCGTTCAGGTAACGGAACAGCAGATCATGGACTCCATGATCGAAGCCAACCGCCACGGTCATATTGCCTGCACGCAGGGCGGCGAATGCCTTGCGGGCCTGCGCAATGCCAGGGCGCTCAACCTCATTGACGGCAACGAACATGCGGTGCTGGACGCCACGGCCCACAGCCTGAAATTCTCCGGCTTCCAGGACATGTATTTCAACGATACCTTCCCCGCCTCCTACGGCGTGCATCCCCGGCCCGAGCTGTCCAACAAGCCCGTGCTGCTGCTCCCCGAAGATGCCCGCGAAGGCAAGGACGTTGCGGAATACGCCCGCCTCGGCGCGGAAGCCGTCGTCGCGCGCCTCGGTCTGCGCAAGAAGTAGGGGGGAATATTCAGGGGGAGGGGAACCCCCTCAGCTAGCGCGTGAGGCGGTTCCCCTCCCCCTGACCCCCACCCCTCCCCCAGCGCGCTTTATTCAGGAGGATGACGGG
>CAJMRA010000385.1 GCA_905215675.1 uncultured bacterium
CGGCGCTGTGCCGCCGCCTCGCGTTTTCACCTTTTTCAAAGGTGAAACGCTCTTGTGCCTGAGAGCAAAGAAGTATATAAAAAATTTTTCCCCTTTGTTGTCCAACAGCTTTGCAGCAGGACCCCCGTTATGGATACTCACAGCGAATATTTGACGAAGATTCTCCTGAGCCGCGTCTATGACGTCGCCCATGAAACGCCGCTGGAAGAAGCGGTCAATCTTTCCCGCCGCCTCGGCAATCGCGTGCTGCTCAAGCGCGAGGATGCCCAGCCGGTTTTCTCCTTCAAACTGCGCGGCGCCTACAACAAGATGGCCCGGCTTTCTCCCGACGAGCTGCGCCGGGGCGTCATCGCCGCGTCGGCGGGCAACCATGCCCAGGGCGTCGCCCTTTCCGCCAGGAAACTGGGCTGCGAAGCCGTCATCGTCATGCCCATGACCACCCCGGCCATCAAGGTGGACGCCGTGCGGCGTCTCGGCGGACAGGTGGTACTGTACGGCGAATCGTTCAGCGACGCCTGGCGGCATACGCTGGACCTCATCCAGCAGACGGGCTACGTCTTCATTCCCCCCTTCGACGATCCCGACGTCATCGCCGGGCAGGGCACCATCGGCATGGAAATCCTGCGGCAGCATCCCGATCCCATCCATGCGGTCTTCGTGCCCATCGGCGGCGGCGGTCTGGCCGCGGGCATTGCCGCCTACATTAAGAATCTTCGTCCCGATATCCGCGTCATCGGCGTGGAACCCACGGATTCCGACGCCATGCGCGTTTCCATCATGGCCGGGCATCCCGTGGAACTCGCGCGCGTGGGGCTCTTTGCCGACGGGGTGGCCGTCAAGCTCGTGGGCAACGAGACGTTCGCCCTGTGCCGCGACCTCCTCGACGACATCATCACCGTGGACACCGACGCCATCTGCGGCGCCATCAAGGATATTTTCGAGGACACGCGCGTCGTGGCCGAGCCCGCCGGAGCGCTGGCGCTGGCCGGTCTGCGCGCCTATGCGGCGGCGGGCAATATCCGCGACGCCACGCTGGTTGCCGTCGTCAGCGGGGCCAACATGAATTTCGACCGCCTCAGCCACGTGGTGGATCGCGCGAAAATAGGCGCCGATCGCGAGGCCTTCCTCGCCGTGACCATCCCCGAGGAAGTGGGCAGCTTCCGCAAGCTCTGCGCCGTCATCGGCAACAGGAACATTACCGAACTGTGCACCCGCTTCGCCGACCCCGAAAAGGCGCGCGTCATGGTCGGCATCGACATCAAGAGCCGCGACGAAATCGCTTCCGTCATGGAAGACCTGCGCAAGGCCGGATTCCAGGCGCTGGATCTGACGGACAACGAACTGGCCAAGATTCACCTGCGTCACATGGTCGGCGGCAACGCGCCGCACCTTACCAATGAACGCCTGATCCGCTTCTTCTTCCCCGAACGGCCCGGCGCGCTCATGGACTTCATGGACGCCATGGAAACGCCCTTCAACTGCACGCTGTTCCAGTACCGCTATCACGGCGCGGACTACGGACGCGTCCTGTTCGGCATGGAAGTGCCCGAAGAAAAACAGGCGGCGTTCGAAACCTTCCTCGCCCGCGTGGAAAAAATGGGCTACCCCTACATCGACGAGTCGGACAACCCCGCCTACAAGATGTTCCTCGGCTGGCACGACGCCTAGGGCGTGTTAACACTAAATCGTTTTTCTGGGGGGAAGGAAACCCCCTTGGCT
>CAJMRA010000386.1 GCA_905215675.1 uncultured bacterium
CAGCGCCGCCCGGCCAAAAGTGAGCGGAAAAACCGCGTTTTTTCCGCGAAACGACGGGCCGTATGGTTGGAAACGCGCAGCGTTTCAAACTGAAATTGCTCTACGTTGCATAGGCAACGACCGCGCGCCATTCGGGGGAGAGTCTTCCGGCGGCGTACGGCGTATTTGATGCCGTCCCGCGGCTGACGCCCGGGAAACCGGCCATAAATCGTCCCCATGGTGGGGGCGTTGTATCCATCCGACGAGGAGGAGTATATGAAGAAGGTTTTTGCGGCAGTAACGGGCGTGGGCTTTCTGCTGGCCTGCGCTCCGGTCATGGCGCAGGGCCTGGGCGATGTGAAAGGCAAGTTCGCCAGCGTTTCCGGCATTGTGCAGGAAAAATGCATGGCCTGTCATACCAAGGGGTATGATCTGCCTTTCTATGCCAAGGTTCCCGGCATTCGCAGCATCATTGAAAAGGATTACAATGACGGCTTGCGCGCCATGAATCTCAATCTGGAACTGGTGCAGAGCAAGGACAAGCCCGTCGGGGAAACCGTGCTGGCAAAAATGGAATGGGTCATCAATAACGATACCATGCCGCCCGCCAAGTTCGCCGTCGTGCATTGGGGGAGCCGTCTTTCCGACAAGGAAAAGCAGCAGATTCTGGACTGGGTGGCGACCACGCGCAAGGCGCACTATGCGACGGACGCCGCGCCCGCGCACGCCAATGAACCCCTGCAGCCTCTTCCCCGTCGTCTGTCCGTCGACAAGGCCAAGGTGGAGCTGGGCAAGATCCTGTTCAACGACAAGCGCCTGTCCGCCGACAGCAGCCTGTCGTGCGCCGGTTGCCATGCGATGGACAAGGCCGGGACGGACAATTCCCGCTTCTCCGAAGGTATCCGCAAGCAGTACGGCGACGTAAACGCGCCGACGGTCTTCAATGCGGCCTTCAACTTCGTGCAGTTCTGGGATGGCCGCGCGGCCGATTTGCAGGAACAGGCCGGCGGCCCGCCGCTGAACCCCATCGAAATGGGCAGCAAGGACTGGGACGAAATCGTTGCGCGCCTGTCGCAGGATGAAGCGCTGACGGCGCAGTTCAAGGCCGTGTACCCTGACGGCTGGTCCGGCAAGAACATCACGAACGCCATTGCCGAATATGAAAAGACCCTCATTTCGCCCGACAGCCGTTTCGACAAGTGGCTGCGCGGCGACAAGGCGGCTCTGAGCAGCGATGAAGTCAAGGGCTATGAACGCTTCAAGGCGTATCGCTGCTCTTCCTGCCATGTGGGCAAGAGCGTGGGCGGCCAGTCCTACGAATACATGGATCTCAAGAAGAACTACTTTGCGGATCGCGGCGGCGAAGCGCTGGGTTCCGACAAGGGGCGCTTCAATGCCACCAAGCAGGCTGACGACATGCACCGCTTCAAGGTGCCGAACCTGCGCAATGTGGAACTGACGCATCCCTATCTGCACGACGGCACCGTCACCACGCTGGATGACGCCGTGCGTATCATGGGCACCTACTGCTCCGGTCTGGATGTGCCTGAAAGCGATCGCGCCCTGATTGTGGCCTTCCTGCGTTCGCTGACGGGCGAACATGACGGCAAGCCTGTTCAGGGTACGCCCGTGGCTCGTTAGGCCTGTTCACGCCTTGCGTTTCACCTTTGAAACAGGTAAAACGCGAGGCGGCGGCACAGCGCCGCCCGGCCCGAAGTGAGCGGAAAAA
>CAJMRA010000387.1 GCA_905215675.1 uncultured bacterium
CGGCGGCACAGCGCCGCCCGGCCCGAAGTGAGCGGGAAAACCGCGTTTTTTCCGCGAAACGACGGGCCGTATGGTTTGAAACGCGCAGCGTTTCAAACCGAAAATGCTTCAGGAGGATCATAGCAATGAAGCTGCAACAGATTCGTAACGCCACGCTGCGTATTTCCTATGCCGGAAAAATCTTTCTGACGGACCCCTGGCTGGCGGCAAAGGGGGCTCTGGGGACGTTTGCCGGAATGCCTTTCCGCTGCCGCCGCCCGGAGCAGGAGCATCTGCCCATGCCCCTGTGCGATCTGCCCCTGCCGGTGGAAACGATTCTGAAAGGCGTCGACGCCTGTATTGTCACGCACATACACCCCGATCATATCGACATGGCCGCCGACGGTACCGTCGGCGCGCCGCTCCACAGGGATATCCCCGTTTTCGCGCAGAGCGACGAGGATGCCGGGGTTCTGCGGCGTTCCGGCTTCGCCCGGGTGGAGGTCCTGACGGAAACGTCGGCCTTCGGGGATATCCGCCTTGTGAAGACGCCGGGACTGCACGGCACGGAAAAGCCCTGCGGTCCCTCCTGCGGCGTGGTGTTCCGGCATCCTGCGGAGCCGACGCTCTATGTGGCCGGCGATACCGTCTGGTATGACGGCGTTGCCGAAACGCTGGCCGCCCATCGGCCGGACGTGATTGTTCTCAACGCCTGCGCCGCGGAACTGGTCGATTACGGGCGTCTGATCATGGACGACGAGGATGTGGAGAAGGTGTGCCGGGCCTGCCCGGAGGCGCGCGTCATTGCAAGCCACATGGACACGGTGGCACATGCGACCATTACCCGGCGGGACATGCGGGAGCGTCTGGCGCGGCGCGGCCTTGCGGATCGTGTGCTGTTGCCCGATGACGGCGAAGTCTGCGAGTTCCCCGGCCGCACGGCCTGATTCCGCCGTCGGTCAGGCTTCGGAATCGTGCAGTTCGTCCAGGACGATATGCAGTTCGTACCCGGCCAGCGGGTCCAGTCCGGGCAGGAAGGCCTGTAAGGCCTCCATGTCGGCAAAGACCGCATCGACGGCATAGGCGCGTTCGCCGGTTATGCGGTAGCAGTGCAGAATCCTGCAATCGGCGTCGGCGAACAGGCGTCGCACGTCGTCGATGTCGCCGCGTTTCAGGCACAGGCGCAGGAGCGCATGCACCTTGTAGCCGAACTCGGGACAGTCGATATTGATGGTATAGCATTTGAGGATGCCCATATCCTCAAGACGCTGAAGCCTGTTTTTGACGGCCTGCCCGGTGAGATGGACCCTTTCGCCCACCTCCTTCATGGTGGCGCGTGAATTCTTGTGCAGATATTCAAGAATGCGCCTGTCCGTCTCGTCAATCCTTGCCGTCATACCGCCTCTTTTTAGAGCATTTTTAGAGCGTTTCACCTTTTTCAGAGGTGAAACGTTCTATGGCAACGGGCCGTCATCCCCTTTCAGGGACGGCGGCCCGTCTTTTCTGTTTTCGGGGAATGATTGCCGTGGGCAAAGTACCGGTATCCCGAATTCCTTATTCATGACGCGCTGTCGGGGGACGGCGATGCAGGCTTTGTCCCCCCGCGTCCCCGCTCCCCGTTATCCTTCTGAATAAAGCGCGCTGGGGGAGGGGTGGGGGTCAGGGGGGAGGGCCCAGCCTTTTCACAGCGCAGCGAGAAAAGGCGTTCTCGTAGTCCT
>CAJMRA010000388.1 GCA_905215675.1 uncultured bacterium
TCTATTTATTTGAAATAAATAGAAAAGTAGCGTTAACACGCCCTAGGAAGACTGCCCCTGATCGGCCAGCGCGGCCACATAGGGCCGGATGCGCGCGTGCGCGGCTTCCACGCGGCTGCGGAGTCCGCGGGCATAGGCTTCCATGTCGGCGATGGGGCGCGTGGCCACGCCGCTTTCCATGGCGGCGCGGGCCACGGCGGGCGTGACGGCCGTCAGGATACGCGGATCCAGGGGCTTGGGAATGATGTAGTCGCAGCCGAAGGACAGGCTGGGCACGCCGTAGGCATGCAGCACTTCGGCGGGGACGGGTTCCTTGGCCAGATCGGCCAGCGCCCGGGCGGCGGCCAGCTTCATGGCCTCGTTGATTTCGCGGGCTCCGGCATCCAGCGCGCCGCGGAAGATGTAGGGGAAGCCGGAGACGTTGTTGATCTGGTTGGGGTAGTCGGAACGGCCGGTTCCCATGACGGCTTCGGGGGCCGCTTCCTTGGCGTCCTCGTAAGTGATTTCCGGGTCGGGATTGGCCATGGCGAAGATGATGGGGCGCGGCGCCATGGAGCGCACCATGTCCTTGCTCACCAGATTTTTCTGGGAAAGGCCGAGGAACACATCCGCGCCGCGCAGGCAGGCGGCGAGATCGCCCGTATTTTCGTTCTGGGCGAATTCTTCCTTATAGGGGTTGAGCCCCGCGCGTCCCTTGTAGATCAGGCCGCGGGAGTCGAACATGAAGATATTTTCCCTTTTCACGCCCAGCAGGGTGTAAAAGCGGGCGCAGGCGATGCCGGCGGCCCCCGCGCCGACGATGACGACCCGGACGGAGGCGATGTCGCGTCCCGTCAGTTCGCAGGCGTTGAGCAGCGCCGCGCCGGAAATGATGGCGGTGCCGTGCTGGTCGTCGTGGAAGACGGGAATATTCATGCGCTTCTTGAGTTCATCCTCAATGTAGAAGCATTCGGGCGCCTTGATGTCTTCGAGGTTGATGCCGCCGAACGTGGGTTCGAGATTTTCCACGACCCTGATCAGTTCGTCGGGGTCCGTGGTCTTGAGGCAGATGTCGTACACATCCACGTCGGCAAAGGTCTTGAAGAGGACGCCCTTGCCTTCCATGACCGGTTTGCCCGCGAGCGCGCCGATATTGCCGAGACCCAGCACGGCCGTGCCGTTGCTGACCACGGCCACGAGATTGGCGCGGCCCGTGTAGACGGCCGCCGTGGACGGATCGGCGTGAATGGCCATGCAGGCGTCGGCGACGCCCGGCGAATAGGCCATGGAAAGGTCCTTCTGCGTTTCGCACGGCTTGACGGGAATCACTTCCAGTTTGCCGGGACGCGGCGCGCGGTGATAGTTCAGCGCTTCCTCATGTGTAAACAGGGCCATAATCTTTCTCCTCGCCCGGGCTTGGGTTTCCGGGAAATATCGTTCCGCGGCGCATGCCGGAAGGTGCGGGCGCAGCCTGTTTCCGGCGTTTCCGCAGGTCAGGCAGAAGCCTAGCGGGGGGACGGGCTCTTGTCAAAAAGTTCGTCCGGAGAGGCGGGAGAAGCGGAGACCCCTGGAGCGTTTCACCTTTGAAAAGGTGAAAACGCGAGGCGGCGGCACAGCGCCGCCCGGCCCGAAGTGAGCGGAAAAAGCGCGTTTTTTCCGCGAAACGACAGGCCGTATGGTTTGAAACGCGCAGCGTTTCAA
>CAJMRA010000389.1 GCA_905215675.1 uncultured bacterium
CCCTCAAGACCGTTGAGCCTAGACGCACAAGGTCTCGTCGCTGGCGAGAGCCCAGAGGTAGAGGGATGCCGTGGAGCCGTAGGGGGAATAGCGGCGGCGGTAGCGCTCGAAGCGTTGCGGGGGCATTTCCTTGTGATGATGGAGGCGGCAGAGGCCGCGGCGGATGGCCAGATCGCCCCGGCTGAAGACGTCGGGGCGTTGCAGGGAGAAGATGAGAAGCATTTCCGCCGTCCAGAGGCCGACGCCGGGCAGGGCTGTCAGGGCGGCGCAGACGGCGGCGTCGTCGGCGGCGCGCAGAAAATCGGCGGAAAGGCGGCCCTGCGCGAAGGCGTCGGCGGCGGCCTGCATGTAGGCGACCTTGCGGGCGGAAAGTCCCGCGGAACGCAGGCTGTCCTCGGGAAGGGCGGCGACGACGCGGGGGGACAGCCCGCCGCGGGCCTCGGCAAGGGCGCGGAGGCGACGCCAGACGGTTTCCTGCGCCTTCATGGAAATTTGCTGTCCCGCGATGCTGTGGAGCAGGGCGGCGAAGGGGTCCGGGTGGACTTCGCGGCGGAGCGGGCCCACTCTTTCGATGAGGGCGGCAAGGCGCTTGTCCCTGCGGGAAAGGGTTTCAAGGGCTTCGGCGGTTATGGGAAAAAAGTCGGGCATGGTATGTCCGGGGCTGCATGCGCCGCCGGGCGGCGCGTTTTCGGGAGCGTCCGGGAAGGGGGGCGCGCCGGAGGGAGCCTTCCGGCATGGCGGGAGGCGATGCCGGGAGTCCGGGCGGAAGGCGGCCTACCCCGGACGCGCCCCGTTTTCTGCTTGTTCATAAATCCGTACGTCGAGCGAAATACATTTATGAATGAGGCTCTCGGGGGTCAGGGGGGTGGAGATGGCGCGCAGCTCGTCGGGCGTATAGAGGCGCGGCAGGTCGCGGGCGGCGTCTTCGCCGATGCGCAGGAGCGTGTCGAGGTCGGCAAAGAGAACGGCGGGGCAGATCTGATAAAAATAGAGCGCTCCCTCATTGATGATGAGGGGAAAGAGATTGCAGGCCGGAGGACGGCGACGGCGTTCGAGGCGGCAGCCCGTGGACGTGAGGGCCTTGCAGCCGCGCTGATCAAGACAGGCGACGGAAGGGGAAAGCAGGTAAAAATCGTCGGCAAGATCGGGGCGGCGCTGGGAGGGCAGCAGCGGCATGGGGTAGGGCGCGTCGCCTTCGGGCTGCGGGCCGCAGCAGTGGCGGCATTCGGCGCAGTAGCCGTTGTCGAGACGGTCTTCCACCCAGCGGAAGGCGCGGCGGCCTGCGGCAAAGCGGGCGCGCCATTCCCGGGCAAGAGCGGCGAATTCTGTCGGCATGGGAGCGTATCCTTGCGAGGTGTGAGGCGTTCGGGGGGAACCGCTCAAGTATAGGCAATATGCGAAGGAAAGGAAATGCGGCTGCGGGAGTGGAAAATTTTTTTGCGGGAAGCAGAAAAAATGCTTGCCAAGGGGCGGTCTTTTGTTTAGAAGTCTTCTCACGCCGAAGTGGTGGAATTGGTAGACACGCTAGGTTCAGGGTCTAGTTCTCGCAAGGGAGTGGGAGTTCGAGTCTCCCCTTCGGCACCATGAAGCAGGGAAAGCGTCCGTAACGGAAGTTGCGGACGCTTTTTGTTTGCATGTTTTCCGTGATGCGGGGCCGTCGCGGCGCAAGAGCGTTTCACC
>CAJMRA010000390.1 GCA_905215675.1 uncultured bacterium
TCCCCCCAGACCCCCATCCTTCCCCCAACGCGCTTTTTCAGAGGGAACACAGGCCATGCGGCAAATACCTTTCAAAGGGTATGTGTCGCCTATACTTTCTATTTATGTGAAATAAATAGAAAAATAGTGTTAACAGACCCCAGGGCGTTTTCCCCTTTTCAAGGGACAGCGCGAGGCGGCGGCACAGCGCCGCCCGCTCCGCCTCCCTCCCTTTTTCCCGCGCCGCGATGCCGTCGCATCCGGTCACACCGCTTTATCCAAGGAACCTTTGATGAACGAAAGCACTTCGCGCCGTCTTTTCGAGCAGGCCTGCGAACTCATTCCCGGCGGCGTCAACAGCCCCGTGCGCGCCTGCCACAACGTCCACAGCCTGCCGCTTTTCATTGCCGAAGCCCACGGCTGCCGTCTGAAGGATGTGGACGGGCAGGAATACATCGATTTTGTGCTGTCCTGGGGGCCCATGCTGCTGGGACACGATCACCCCGACGTCACCAGGGCCGTACGCGAAGCCGCCGGACGCGGCACCAGCTACGGCGCGCCGTGCCCCGACGAGGTGACGCTCGCCCGGATGGTGGTCGACGCCATGCCCGGCCTTGAAATGGTGCGCATGGTCAATTCCGGCACCGAAGCCACCATGAGCGCCCTGCGACTGGCGCGCGGCGTCACGGGACGCGACAAGGTGCTGAAGTTCATCGGCTGCTATCACGGCCATGCCGATCCCTATCTGGCCGCGGCGGGTTCCGGCGTGGCCACCTTCTCCATCCCGGGCACGCCCGGCGTCCCCGCCGCCGTGGTGGCCGACACGCTCCTTGCCCCCTACAACGACCTTGCCGCCGTGGAGGCCGTCTTTGCCCGGCACGGCGACGCTATCGCCGCCGTCATCGTCGAGCCCGTGGCCGCCAACATGGGACTTGTGCCGCCCAAACCCGGTTTTCTCGAAGGACTACGCGCCCTTACCGCCAAACACGGCGCCCTGCTCATCTTCGACGAAGTGATTACGGGTTTTCGCGTTTCCTACGGCGGCGCGCAGGAACGCTTCAAGATCACGCCCGATCTAACCACCTTCGGCAAGATCATCGGCGGCGGTCTGCCCGTGGGGGCCTTCGGCGGCAAGCGTTCCATCATGGAACATGTCGCCCCGCGCGGCGAGGTCTATCAGGCCGGAACCCTCTCCGGCAATCCCCTTGCCATGGCCGCAGGTATCGCCACCCTGAGCCGGCTCAGGACGCTGGATTACAACGCCCTCGAACGGCGCGTCGCCGCCTTCGCCCATGAACTCCGCGATATTCTCGCCGCCAAGGGCGTTCCCATTCAGGTGCCGACCATCGCTTCCATGTTCTGCCCCTATTTCAGCGAAACGCCCGTCGAGAATTTCGACGACGCCAAAAAATGCAATCAGGAGCTGTTCACCACCTTCTACAAGCAGATGCGCGCACAGGGCATCTACCTTGCTCCCTCCGGCTTCGAAACGGGCATGGTCTCCTTCGTCCACTCCGACGACGACTTCGCCCGCGCCCTCGACGCCGCCCGCAAGGTGACGTTTTAGGGCGTATTAACACTACATCGTTCTTCTGGGGGGAAGGAAACCCCCTTGGCTAGCGCACAAGGGTGTTTCCTTC
>CAJMRA010000391.1 GCA_905215675.1 uncultured bacterium
GGGGGAGGGGAACCCCTTTTTCCGCGCAAGCGAAAAGGGGTTCCCCTCCCCCTCGCATATTAGAACAAACGGAACGCCCTACTTTCCAGTCCCGACAATATCGCCTTCGCCCAGCAGGGCGCGGGCGTAATCGTCGCCATTGAAGGGGCGCAGGTCTTCCAGCTTTTCGCCGAGCCCTATATAACTGATGGGCAAATGTTCCTGCATGGCCACGGCAATGGCCACGCCGCCCTTGGCGGTGCCGTCCAGCTTGGTCAGGATCAGCTCGTCCACTCCGGCGGCCTCCTTGAACAGCTTTGCCTGCGACAGGGCGTTCTGCCCGGTGGTGGCATCCAGCGCCAGAATGGTACGGTGGGGCGCTCCGGGATGCTTCTTGCCGAGGACGGCCCGAATCTTGGTCAGTTCCTCCATAAGATTATGCTTGGTCTGCAAGCGCCCGGCCGTATCCACAAAAAGAATATCCACCTGCTCGGCCAGCGCGCGATCCATGGCCTCAAAGGCCACGGACGCCGGATCGGAACCGGCGGGACGGGCATGGAAAAGCGCGCCCACGCGATCGGCCCAGACCTGCAGCTGCTCGATGGCCGCCGCCCGGAACGTGTCCGCCGCCGCAATCATGACCTTCTTGCCCTGCATGCGGGCGCGATAGGCCAGCTTGGCGATGGTCGTCGTCTTGCCGACGCCGTTGACGCCGATAAAGAGAATGACTTCCGGCGGATTGAACGCGGTGATCTTGCGCGGCACGCGGAAAATCTCCTCGATTTCATCCCGCAGCACGGCGCGCATTCCCTCGGTCCTGACCACGCCGTTTTCGGCCGCGCGCTTGCGCAGGCGCTCCACCAGCGCAATGGAGGCCTCATACCCGAGGTCCGCCATGATGAACAGCTCTTCCAGCTCTTCCCAGAATTGTTCCGTCAGCTCTCCATGGCCGCTGAACACGGCGTTGAGCTGCCGCGAAAACTGCTCGCGCGTACGGGCAAGGCCGTCGCTGATCTTGAGGAAAAGCCGGTTGCGCTCGTCTTCCTCGTCCTCCATGTCGAGCGCCAGCGCCAGCCGGTACTGGAGTTCCGAACGGAATTCGTCCAGATGATGATATTCCATGCGCTCCAGCCAGCGGGCGAATTCGTCAACAAAGACGTCCACCTCTTCGGCCGGGGCGTCCAGCGAGCGCAGCAGGAAACGCAGGCGTCGCCAAAGTTCGTCGCCCGCTTCGTCCACTCCCTCAAGAACAATGGACAACCAGACCGACAGGCGCGGCTCGGCTTCCCGCAGCCGCAAGGTCATGGCAGCGTCATCAACCGGGGCCGCCGATACGGCGGGAGTCGCGGGCTGTTCTTCCCGCTCCTCGTCGTCATTGCCGCCGAACAGCGAGGCAAACCAGCCCTTTTTCTTGCGGGGCTCGCGTGCCGGGGACGCGGCGGCTGCCTGCGGCGCTTCGGCAACGACGGGTTCCGGCGCGGCCTCCGCCGCCGGTTCGGAGACGGGCGGTTCGGAGACAACAGGCTCGGCTGCAACGGGTTCCGGCGCGGACGACGCGGCAGATGCGGCGTCCTCCTCCGGGGCGACGTCGGCGGCAGGTTCCGATACCGGAGCGGCAACCGCGTCCGGGGTTTCGGC
>CAJMRA010000392.1 GCA_905215675.1 uncultured bacterium
TCCGCGAAACGACAGGCCGTATGGTTTGAAATGCGAAGCATTTCAAACTGAAATTCCTCTAAGGGGCGCGTATGGAATTGGGCGACGTGTTGCTGCCGTATCAGAAGGCATGGCTTGGGGATAAATCGCCGGTCAAGGTGGTGGAAAAATCCCGCCGTATCGGCCTGACCTGGGCGCAGGCGCTGGACGACGTGCTGAAAGCCTCAACCTCCGGGCGGGACGGCATGGACGTGCTGTATATTTCGTTCAATCAGGACATGACGCGGGAGTATATCGACACCTGCGCGGAGTGGGCGAAAAAGCTGCAAATCGTAGCCGGGAAGGTCAACGAGGATATTTTCAGGGATGGGGATGAGCGGGAAATCAAGGCGTTCCGCATCGACTTTGCCAGCGGGCATAAGATTCTCGCGCTGTCGAACCGGCCTTCAAACCTGCGCGGCAAGCAGGGGCGCGTCATCATCGATGAAGCCGCGTTCGTGGAAGACCTGCCGGAACTGCTCAAGGCGGCGCTGGCCCTGCTTATGTGGGGCGGACAAGTCATCGTTATTTCCACGCATAACGGTGCGGACAACCCGTTCAACGAGCTGATTCAGGACGCGCGGGCCGGGAACCTGCCCTACAGCCTGCACCGCGTCACGCTTGACGACGCGCTTTCCGCCGGGCTGTACCGGCGTATCTGCCGGGTGACGAAACAGGACTGGACGTCAGAAGCGGAAGATGCCTGGCGCGCTGAACTTATCAAGACGTATGGCGACGGCGCGGACGAAGAACTTTTCTGCATCCCCCGGCAGTCTTCCGGGGCCTATCTGACCACAGCCATGCTCGAAGCCTGCATGGAAGACGTTCCGGTCATTACCTGGACGCCTCCGGCGGAGAACTTTGTGGACTGGCCGCTGCCCGTAGCGGAACGCTACACACGGGGCTGGATCGAGGAACAGCTCGCGCCGCTGCTGGCCGTCCTGCCGGAAGACCGGGCGCATTTCTGCGGCGTGGACTTCGGGCGCTCCGGCGACCTGTCGGTATTCTGGCCCGCCACGGAAGAGCGGAACCTGCGACTGGTTCCGCCTTTTGTGCTTGAGCTGCGCAACTGCCCGCACCGAACCCAGCAACAGATCCTGTTTGCCATTCTGGACGCCATGCCGCACTTTTCCGGCGTGTCCCTGGACGCGCGCGGCAACGGTTCGGCACTGGCCGAGGCGGTGCGGCAGCAGTACGGCCCCGGGCTGGTCCGGGAGGTCATGATTTCCGAATCATGGTATCGGGAAACCATGCCTCTGCTCAAGGCGGGTATTGAGGACAGGACGCTGATCCTGCCGAAGGACGCGGGCATCCTTTCGGATTTCCGCTCCCTGCGCGTGGTGAAAGGCGTTGCCCGCGTGCCGGAGCAGCGCGCCAGAGACAGAACCGGCGCGGGAATGCGCCACGGCGACAGCGCGGTGGCCGCCGCCATGATGCTGGATGCGCGCAAGGAACTGGGCAGCTCGGAACCGTGGGAATATGAGGGCATTCCTGCGAACGGATTTGATTTCGAGGGATGGCAATGTAGCTGATATTTGGAATCTAACGTTTTTGTTTTTTTTCTTGCAGTATTCTATCAAAAATATCATTA
>CAJMRA010000393.1 GCA_905215675.1 uncultured bacterium
GCCGTGCCCGTTGCGACGAAGGAAGCTACGGGCATCGACAGCAGAGATAAGGGGGTTTCCTTCCCCCCGGAAGAACGATTTAGTGTTAACACGCCCTAAAAGGCGCGGTTTTTTCGTTGGTCCGGGGGCGGGCGCCGCCGCCTCGCGTCTTCCCTTTTTCAAAGGCGGAACGCCTTACGGATGGAAGGGCCAGATCAGGGGAATGAGGAGGCAGCAGAGCAGGACGCTGATGAGTTGCAGCGGCCAGCCGTACTTGACATAGTCCAGAAAGGAATAACGCCCGGGCCCGAAGACGATGGTGTTGGGCGGCGTGGCAATGGGGGTGAGGAAGCAGGCCGAGGCCGTCATGGCTATGCCCATGCAGAGCGGCAGGGGCGAGATGCCGGAGGCCTGCGCGATGGGCAGGGCCAGGGGCGCCATGAGGGCGGCCGTGGCCGTATTGGACATGAAATGCGTGATGACGGCGGTCAGCAGACAGCATACCGCCATGAGCAGCCACGGGTCGGAAAAGCCGCTGACCACGGCGTGCGCCACCAGGGCCGCCGCGCCGGAACTGGTCATGGCGGCGCTCATGGAGAGCATGCCCGCAAACAGGAAGATGGTCGTCCAGTCCACGCTGTGAAAGGCCTCGCTCATGCTGAGGCAGCGGGTGACGATCATGAGGCAGGCGCCGAGCATGGCGGCCGTGGTCAGGGGGATGAACTCGCCGGCCATCATGATGACGACGAAGAGAAAGATCAGCATGGCGTGCGGCAGCTTCTCGCGACGGCGCGTCGATTCCTCGGCCAGACAGAGTTCCTCGTCCGTATCGGGATGATCGGGCAGGAAGCGATGCCCCACAAGTCCGTAATACAGCAGCCCGGCGCAGAGGAGCGGCAGGCCGATGAGCGCAAATTCGAAAAAGCCGAAGCCCTGCACGCCCGCCTGTTCCAGCATGGAATTGATGATGCCGTTGGGCGGCGTGCCCACCAGCGTCACGGTACCGCCCAGCGAGGAGGCGTAGGCCACGGGCAGCAGGATCTTGCCGGGGCTGATGCGCGCCGAGAGGCAGATGCCGAGGATCATGGGCACGGCCACGACGATGGTGCCCGTATTGGACAGGACCGTGGAGAGCAGGCCGACGGCCGTCATGGAGCAGACCAGCAGCAGCACGGCGTTGCCGCGCGATATGCGTACGGCCGTTTTTCCCACAAGGTCGGCAAATCCCGTGACGAAGGTGCCTTCGCCCACGATGAACATGGCCATGAACAGGACCACCGTGGGATCGCCGAAGTAGCTGAAGGCCTTTTCCGCCGGGACGATGCCGGTCAGGGAAAGGGAGATGGGGACGAGCAGCGCCGTGACGGGCAGGGGAACAATCTCCGTGAAGAACATGACGGCGGCGAGCATGAGAATGCCCAGCGTGACGTATGCCTGCGTGGTATCGGCGGGCAGGACGATGGCGGGCACGTCGGCCAGGGCGGCGGAAGGCCCGAGAACAAGCAGACAGCAACAAAGAATCGTGATGCTCGGCAGTGCGCGTTTCATGAAGGAAATCCCCTTGCGGGCTCCGGATAAGGACGGCCGGTCCGCCGCGGGCGCGGCGGACCGGCGGAATAGATCAAAC
>CAJMRA010000394.1 GCA_905215675.1 uncultured bacterium
AAGGTGAAACGCTCTAGAGCAATTTCAGTTTGAAACGCTGCGCATTTCAAACCATACGGCCTGTCATCTTGCGGAAAAAACACGGTTTTTCCACCTTCGGGCCGGGCGGCGTGGGCGGCAATGCGGAAGGATGACTTCATCGCGCGCGATGAATGCATCCTTCTTTCTTGACGTCGTGTGCTGATGCATATAGCGTGCAACGTAGGGCGTCATTGTCGCCGACATTGGAAACAGGATGGTTTCAATGGAAAATTGCCCCGAGACGGCGGCCTGCAGGGCGTCCTGCGGAGAATCTGCCATGCGGATATTGTTTATCAGCCACACCATGCCCGGAGTTTTCGGCCCGCTGGCGGAATACTTTGCCTCACAATCCGGTAACGATGTCGTCTTTGCGGCGGAATACAGCCGCCGTTCACTGGAATTGCCCGGCGTGCGCCGGTTGCGGGTACGCAAGATGCGGGAACGGCGTCCGCTGCCGGGCGGGCGGCGGGAGGATGCGGCCCGGGAGCTGCAACGGGCATTCCTGCGCGGCGAGGCCATGCATGAGAGTCTGCGCCGCCTGCGCGAGGACGGCTTCGATCCTGATATCATCGTGACGTCGTCGGGCATGGGCGTCAGCATGATGACCCGGGAGGTCTTTCCCCGGCATTTTCTTGCGGCCTATCTGGAATGGTTCTTCCTGCCGCAGACGCCTTGTGACGACGACGCCCCTTATCAGCGGGCCGTTCAGCTGCTGACCCAGTCCAAGCTGGTGGTGGATGCGGACTATCTCTTTACCCTTTCCCAGGGGCAGAGGCAGCAGTATCCGCCGTTTATTGCCGATCATATTGATATTCTGCCGCCCTGTGTGGATACGAACTTTTTCAGCCGGGCTGCGGCGCGCCCCTTCCGGCATGAAGGGCGTACCTACAGCCGGGAGGACGAAGTCCTTGTCTTCAGTATCCGTACCGCCGAATTCCCCAGAAGCGCGCCGTTGTGGGCGGCCATGCACATGCTGCTGATGCAGCGTCCGCAGGCGCACGTCTTTTTGCTGTGCGGCGGGCGTCATGTCCGGGAGGCGCTGGCGCCGGGGTGGGAAGCCCTGCCGGAATGCAGCCGCGTTCGCCTTCATCTTCTGGATTTTATTGATGATGCTTCGTATCGTGATTTGCTGTGCGCCGCCTCGCTTGTTGCCATGCCGGAACCGCCGACACTCTTTTTTTCCGGCATGCTTGAGGCCATGAGCTGCGGGGCCGCGCTGGTTCTGGCGGCGGGCAGGGCCTTGCGGGAAGTGGCGTCGCACGAGGAATGCTGCTTCCTGTGCGAGGAGGGCGGCCTGGAGGACATCACGGCCGCCGTTCTCGGGCTGCTGGAGCAGCCGGAACGGTTGCGCGCCTTGCAGGAAAAGGGGCGGGAGCTGGTCGAGGAGAGCCATTGCCGTCAGCGGCATCTGCCCGTGCAGGCGGAATTGCTTCTGAATGCCTGGCGGCGCTGGCGCGATCGGTAAACCTGCCGGGGCAGGGCGCATGACGCTTGAGAGCAATTTCAGTTTGAAACGCTGCGCGTTTCCAACCATACGGCCTGTCGTTTC
>CAJMRA010000395.1 GCA_905215675.1 uncultured bacterium
GGGGCCCCCCCCCCCTGAAGTTGCTCCCGTCCCAGTCGGCGGCGGAGGGGGCGGAGGGTGGCGGCGGGGGAGTCGTGGGCGAGCATGCGGGCGGCTCTGGCGGCGAGGCGCAGGGGGGCGGGCAGGGCGAGGAAGGCGCGCTGGAGCGGGGAGAGGGCCGGACCGAGGAGGCGGCGGAGTTCGCGCCCCATGAGGGCGTATTCCCGGAGATAGGACGCGCCGACGGCGTGGTGCTGGCTGGCGCTGTGGAGCCGCCATTGGACAAGGGCTTCGGGGACGAAGGCGACGGGCACGGACCGGGCGGCGAGCTGGCACCAGAGCCACCAGTCGAGCCAGCGGGGCACGGGGGCCTGCCAGTTGCAGGCGCGCATCAGGTCGGTACGGACGAGAACGCAGGAAAAGGTGGGTATGGGATTTTCGAGCAGGCAGCGCCCGCCGAGCGTGAGGGGACGGCCCCCGGCGGCTTCCTGTCGGCGGCGGTGTTCGGCCATGATGCGGGGCACGTAGCCGTTGAACCAGTCGAGGGCGGCCTCGTCGTGGGCGAGGGGGGCGATATGGCAGAAGGCGAGATCGGCCCCGTACCGGGTGGCCGCGTCAAGGCGGGCCTCAAGGGCGCGGGGCAGCCAGATGTCGTCGGCTTCGAGAAAGGCGAGCCACTGCCCGCGGGCCTGCGCAAGGCCGAGGCGCAGGGTGGCGGGCAGACCGTGATTGGCATGATCGGGATGAAAGAGCAGACGCACGCGCGGATCTTCGGCGGCAAGGGCGCGGGCCACGTCGGCGGACGCGTCGGAGGAGCCGTCCTCAAGAATGAGCAGCTCCAGATCGGGGCAGGTCTGGGCAAGGACGCTGCGGACGGCTTCGGGCAGCCAGCGGGCATAATTGTAGCTGGCGGTGAGGACGGTGACGAGCGGTGCGGGCATGGGCGGCAAGGGGGCTGAGGTGACACGCGAGGCGGGGGAACGCCGGGCCACGGCATGGACAGGGTAGCGCAGAGGCGCGGGGAAAGCCAGCGTCTTGTGAGGATGGCGGCGATGCGACATGTGCGCAGCCGGGAGCAGGGGCTTGCGCTGTCGTGCGGATGCCGACACGCATGCGGAAAGCGGCGCTGCAACAGGTTTTAGATCTTTTCTATAATGTTGCATCAGCCCGCAGCGGCATGGCGCGTCTGCGGCCCGGGGGAGACGGGAAGTGAGAAATTGAAAAATATTTATTTGTTTTTGGTTTGAAACGCGCCGCGTTTCAAACCATACGGCCTGCCGCGTCGCGGAAAACGCGCGGTTTTTCCGCTCGCTTCGGGCCGGGCGCCGCCTCCCATGTTGCCTTTTGCAGAGGCGGAACGCGCTGGAGTGCGGTAAAAAAACGGAAGAATATTTTTGGTAATAAAAAAGTATGAAAAACAGACTGATGACGGGAAAGGGCTGTGCCGGGGAAAAATTTTTTTACCAAATTCGGAAGCTGAAAGTTGACAAGCGGGGGGGCGCGCGTTAAATGGGAATCGTCTCAGGAAAAGCGTAGTGCGGCAGTATCCGCCACGCTCCCCCTTCTCACCCTGGGCATTCGGCAAAAAA
>CAJMRA010000396.1 GCA_905215675.1 uncultured bacterium
TTTTCACCTTTTTCAAAGGTGAAACGCTCTGGAGCAATTTCAGTTTGAAATGCTGCGCATTTCTGCGGGCAGACGGACGTCCGGCGTCACGCCGGGATCATGAGGGCGCGCGCGAAAGAGGAGAAAGCCCTTGCCCTTGTCGGAGGCAGGGAGGAGGCGTTGCCGGAGAGCGGCGACGGAAGGAAGGGAAAGAAGGAAACGCACGGGGACCTCCTCGCAAGCTGACGGCCTGCGGGAGGACGCAAGGATCGGTCAGCTCGGGAAATGGGGAAGCGCGAAAATGCGGCGACTGTGACTTTGACTGTCGGATGACATAAGAACTCCTTGCGCCGGCGATGCGTACGACGGCATTCCCGCCATATGCAGGAAAACAATGGAAATGTCAAAGGAAAATGACTTGTTGAGAATGCTTCCCGCATGACGGCATAAGGCGTATTGCCCGGAACGGGACGCCGGAACCGTCCGAATTCTTCCCGATCGGGGGGATGGCGGCGGGAAAACGCACATTGAGGCCGGAGGGCGGCGGCTGTGCCGCCGCCGCGCGTGTCTCCTTTTTCAAAGGTGATACGCTCTCTTTGCCTGAAAGAGCCTATGAACTTGTGTTGGCAGGTCCGGCGCGCAAAAAGTCCCGACGTTACAGGTTCTGCCGGTATTGCAGCGACTGCCGGAGGGTTTCCTTGTCCATGTATTTGACTTCCGCCCCCAGGGGGATGCCCTGCGCCAGTCGGGAAATCCTGATGCCGGGGAAGCGGCGGGAGACCATTTCCCGCAGGAAGGACGCGGTATTTTCCGCTTCGATGGTCGCGCCCAGAGCCAGAATGAGTTCCGAGACCTCGCCTTCGGCAAGGCGGCTCGTCAGGCGTTCAAGATCGAGGCTGTCGGCGTCCATGTGTTCCAGCGGGGCCAGCAGGCCGCCGAGGATCATGTATTGCCCCTTGTAGAAGCCGCCTTCGTCCAGCGTCAGCATGCTGTCCCACTCGGTCACAAGACAGAGCGTGTCGCGTTCGCGCGCGGGATCGGCGCAGATGGGACAGGGATCGGAGGCGGACAGGCCGCCGCAGCGCGAACAGAGGCGCAGCTTGTCCCGGAGCCCGGCTATGGACTGGCCGAGGGTTCGTGTCTGGGCTTCGGGCCACTTGAGCAGGGTCATTGCCACGCGCATGGCCGACTTGGGGCCGAGGCCCGGCAGGCGCGACAGCTGCGAGACGAGCGCCGAAAGGGGTTCGGGGACGCGGCTGTTCATGCGAAAACCCGCCGTGCTGCATGGTGGGGGAGCGGCGACCCGGACTCGCCGGAGCCGGGGCGCGGTGAAGGGGAACGCAGTTTCTTTTGTGGCATAGTCATGTTTCCGTCCGGGGCGGAAGGAGCGCGGCTGCGCGCGTGCTTGCCGCTCCCGCAAAAAAAGGACGCCGCCGTTGAGCGGCGGCGGAGAAGGAAGGGGCGAACCGGGCCGCGCGCTTTCCGGGGAACGCGCGCGCCGGGGGACGGCGATGCAGGCCTTGTCCCGCGCGTCACTGTTTCCCGTCATCCTCCTGAACAAAGCGCGCTGGGGGAGGGG
>CAJMRA010000397.1 GCA_905215675.1 uncultured bacterium
TTTTTCCGCGAAACGACAGGCCGTATGGTTTGAAATGCAAAGCATTTCAAACTGAAAATGCTCTAGAACAGGCCGTCAAAGCCCTTGAAGACATCTTCCTTGGCATCTTCCGTCGGCGCGGCTGCCGGAGCGGGCGGAGCCGTCGGCTCGGGAGCAGCAGGCGCGGCCGGAACCGGGGGACGCTGCGCGGCGGGTTGCGGCGCGGGCGCGGCAGGACGCGCCGCCTGCGGCGGCGTTGCGGCTGCCGTGGGGAGCGGAGATTGCGCCGGAGCGGCGGCCGGACGTGCGGGAGCGGGCGGTACGGCCGCGGGTCTGGCGGCGGTCGGCGCGGTGCCCAGATTCTTGACGGGGACGATGGGCGTTCCGGCTTTCTGCGGCGGCGCGGTGCGGGCCGCCGCGGCCCGCGCAGGGGGAGGCGTCTGGGACGGCGCGGGGGCGGGCTGCGCCTGTGCGGGAGCCGCCGGTTGCTGCGCCTGTTGCGCCGCGGGAGCCTGCGCGGCGGTTGCGGCCGCCGGGGGAGCCGCCTGTTCCTGCTGGGGGGCGGGCGCTTCCGGCGCTTTCTTGGAAGCGGCGATGGCGGCGGCAATTTCGGCCTTGCGCTTTTCCGGCACCATGTTTTTCTTGATCAGCCAGGCAACGAACTTGAGCGAGGGGGCGTGATGCGGGTCCAGCGAGAGCGCCTTGAGAAGGTTTGTGATGCAGTCGTCAATATCGTGGTTTTCCAGCTGGACGCGGGCGATGTTCATGTACAGGTTTTCGTCGTTGGGCGACAGTTCCTGCGCGCGCTTGTAATATTCGAGGGCCTGCGACAGCATCTTGTTCTTGCGCAGGCTGATGCCGAAGTCGTTGAACAGGTGCTTGTGCTCGGCCTGAAACGCGCCGTCGAGCTTGACGAGACGTTCAAAAATGTCCTGGGCCTTGGCCTTGTCGCCGCGTTCCAGATAGGTCAGGCCGATGCCGAAATTGGCGCGCACATTTTCCTCGTCCACCTTGAGCGCGCGGGAGTATTCGTATTCCGCGGTGAAGTTGTTGCCGTTTTCCCGCTGCTTGTCGGCGGACTTGATGGTCTTTTGCAGCTCCTGCATCTTGGGATAGACGGAATTCATGTAGAATTCCGGCTCGGGCGAGAACTTGGCAATCAGCTCGTCCATGCTGATCTTGCGCTTGGGACCGCTGGGAATATAGTTGGGGTTCAGGGGCTGGCATTCGATTTCGTCGCCCTTCTGCTCCACGAACCAGAACGTTTTCTGAACGGTCTTGCGGGTCGTCGTCCCGGTACCCACTCGACGGATTTCCTGCGTGGAAAAGACGCCCCGTACTTCCACGGGCTTGCTGGGCGCCGCATCGGGCGCGTGAGGTGTGTTCAGTTGCATGCTGTCTCCGCTAGGGCCTGTTAACACTATTTTTTCTATTTATTTAAAATAAATAGAAATTCAGATTGCTCATGGCCTTTGAAAAATTTTTGCCTCATGGCCTGTCCCCCCTCTGAAAAAGCGCGTTGGGGGAAGGATGGGGGGCCTGGGGGGAAGGAAAC
>CAJMRA010000398.1 GCA_905215675.1 uncultured bacterium
CTGAAATGTTTTTCCTTTTTCGGGCGGCGCTGTGCCGCCGCCTCGCGTTTCACCTGTTTCAAAGTTGAAACGCTCTAGCCCTCGCGGGGCAGACGCGGGAGCGTCGTCGCGCCGTGCGGCATGAGGATGGTCTTCATGGACAGGGAGCCGCCGTTGCGGCGGCGGGCCTCGTCGAGCGCCTCATCCAGCGTTCTGACGGCAATGATACCGGTTCTGGCAAAACAGGCGGCGTCCATATCCGTCACCAGAATGAACGTCTGCTTTTCCGCCGCCTCGGCAAAGAGGAAGCCCACATACGATCCGATGCTGAAGGTGGAGCGCAGGGCCTTTTCCCGTTCTTCCATGGAGGCGTACGCGGTCAGCTGCCGTTCCACGTCCTCGCTGCCGAAGCCTTCGCCGCAGCGGGAAAGCAGAATCATGGTCCCGCCGGGTTCCACGGCCGCCAGCGTATTGCTCAGGAGCTTGATGGTCTGATACAGGTTGATATCCTTGGGATAGCCGCCCGCGCTGGCGATGACCAGCGGGGCCCGCCGGGGAATGTCCACGGCGTTCAGTTCGTCAATCATGCGGCAGGCCTCAAGATGGGCCTTCTGCCAGTGCCCGGCAAAGGCGGCGACAATGCCGTGGTCGCCGGTAACGACATTGAGGGAGAAGCAGGGGGCCAGCATGGAGGCCGCTTCCACGATGTCGGCATGGAAAATATTGCTGTCGTCAAAATTGGCGCTGCGCACATTGGGATTCGTGCCGCTGCCGAAGCCTTCGTTCAGGGCAAAATTGTGGTGCCGCTGAATGGTCTCATAGGCGGCCACGCCGGGGAGCAGCATCTTGCCGCCGCCGCCGAAACCGGCAAGGAAATGATGCACCACGCCGCAGCAGGACACGATCTTGTCGGCTTCCACGGCGCAGCGATTGAAAAGCACCGGCGTACCGCGGGAGGTCGTCCCGACCCGCACCATGGCGGCCGTATCACGGCAGTCATGATCCACAATCCGCATCCGGCGCACGAGGTCCTCGCCCAGCAGCCGCACATGTTCCTCGGGCGTCTGGGCCCGGTGCGTTCCCGTCGCGCTCAGGATGGTGATATCCTCGTCGGGGATACCGGCCTCATTGAGCGCCCGCACCATTTCAGGGGCGTAGACGGCGGGAGACTGCCACAGACGTGTCACGTCCGGCACCAGCATGCACACCTTGTCTCCCCTGCTCACCTGCTCGCGCAGGGGAGCGCATCCGACGGGAGCCGCCAGCGCCTGCCGCACAATCTCCGCCGCCGACAGGGCGGAAGGCTGTGCCGCGCGGGACTCCAGCTTTGCCACAAGGTCTTCGTCGGCCACCTCAAGCGACCAGGATATATCGCCGAATTGCATGTCATGTCGCGCCATTACCGTAAAACCTCCCTTGACGGCACGCGGATGTCGCGGCCGATCGTCAAGTATGTTCTCAATGTTCCAGTGTGAAGCATTTCAAACTAAAAATGCTCCAGGGCCTGTTTCCCCTCTGAAAAAGCGCGTTGGGGGAAGGATGG
>CAJMRA010000399.1 GCA_905215675.1 uncultured bacterium
GAAACATGCTCGTGACGGATCATTTTCCTCAAAAGGAGAAGCACCATGGATTTGAGCGAAGCCGACAAGGAAAAACACAGGGCGGCATGGCTTTCCGTTCTTGCGGCGCTGCTGCTTACCGCCGTCAAACTTGCCGTAGGGCTTGCCACCAACAGTCTGGGCATCCTGTCCGAAGCCCTGCACAGCGGACTGGATCTTCTGGCAGCCGTCATGACCCTGATGGCGGTACGCATTTCTTCCCGCCCCGCCGACGCCTCGCATCCTTTCGGGCACGGCAAGATTGAAAATCTTTCCGCGCTTGCGGAAACCCTGCTGCTTTTCGCCACCTGCTTCTGGGTCGTGTACGAAGGCCTGCACCGCCTGATCGAGGGCGGCAGCCCGGTGGAGCCCTCCATCTGGGGCATGCTGGTCATGGCCTTTTCCGTATCGCTGGACATCAACCGCGTGCGCATGTTGCGCAAGGTGGCCGCCAAGCATAAAAGCCAGGCCCTGGAAGCGGACGCCCTGCACTTTGCGACGGATATCCTGTCCTCGCTCGTCGTTCTCGTCGGCGTCAGCGCCGTCTGGCTGGCAGACAAGCTGGCGCTGGGCGGGCCCGTCGCGCAAGTGCTGGCGCAGGCCGATACCGTGGCCGCCCTTGTGGTGGCCGTGCTCATCTTTCAGGCAAGCGTACGCATGGCCCGTTCCGCCATCAATACGCTCATGGACTCCGGTTCGGCGGAAGAGCAGGAAGCCATCCGCGAACGGGTGGAACGCGTGCCGGGCATTCTCGCCGTGCAGCGCGTCCGCCAGCGCTCCAGCGGCCCCAATACCTTCGTGGACCTCGTGGTCGGCGTCGATCCGCAAATCCGGGTGGCTTCTGGCCACAAGCTGGCGCACGACGCGGCGCAGGCCGTGGAAGAAATCGTGCCCGGCGCGGATGTCACCGTACACATCGAACCGCTGCGCGCCTGTCCGCGCGACGGCGATCCCGTCAGCATCATCACGCAGCTGGCGTCGCAGCACGGCATTGCCGTGCATGACATCCACATCATGCACAGCCCCCGGCGCAAGGCCGTGGAACTCCATGTGGAAGTCCCCGCGGACGAGGATTTCCGCGCCGCCCACGACCGCGTGCACAAATTCGAAACCCATGTGGCCGCAAGCCTGAAACCCGCCAGCGTCGTCACCCTCATTGAACCGGAAGGCAGTCTCGCCGAAGCGCAAATGTCCGAGAACGACGACGACCCCCTGCGCAAGACCATCGAGGAAACAGTCAACCGACTGGTGGATGAAGACCCCCTGACGTCGCATCCGCACAGAATCTGCATCTACAGCCTTCCCCTTTACGGCCCCTGTCTCTCCTTCCACTGTGAAGTGGCCCCCCATCTCACCGTGAAGGAAGTGCATATCGTCACCCTGCGGCTGGAACGCGCCCTGCGCGGCCTGCTGCCCGTGCTTGGTCGTATCACCATCCATATGGACCCGAAGAACGACAAGGACGAGCAGTAAAGCGCTTGGCCTTTGAAAAAATAAAACG
>CAJMRA010000400.1 GCA_905215675.1 uncultured bacterium
AGCGGAAAAACCGCGTTTTTTCCGCGAAACGACAGGCCGTATGGTTTGAAATGCTCTAGGAAATCAGGCCGCTGCCGGAACCGGGCATGGGGCCGGAGCCGAACTGCAGCTTGCCGAGACCGCCCGCCACGGTGAGATTGGTGCAGGCTTCGATGTACTTGTCCTGAAGTTCCTTGGGGGTATCGGCGTAGCGGTAGAGGAAGAACTTGCCTTCGATCTGGCCGGTGAAATTGGGTTCAAAGGGATAGCCGTAAGGCATCATGACCATCTGCACGCCCTGCTGGGAAGGGATGGTCTGGATGGCGGCCACATCGGTCAGCTTGTCGTTTTCGGCGTCGTATTTGCCGATGACGAGTTCGCCGGTCAACAGTTTCATCAGGCGGATGTCGTAAGCCATGAATATGCTCCTTGTGGGGACGTGCCGCCGAACGGGGCCCGCCCGAAATAGGGAAAGGGAAAGGCCGTCCGCCCGGAAGACATGACGGCATTCCGTGGTATGAGGTAGACACGGCGTCGCGCCCTGTCAAGGCTTTTTCGCTTGCCTCCGGCAACAAAGCGGCTAGACTGGGCCCATGAACAGAAAAACAGTGGTGCCGACAGGGTCCGTTGCTGTCGGCCATGGTATGGCGGCAGGGGATACCAGCGCGCTGGGGCATGATTTCGTTCACGGAGAACTTTTGCGTCTGGCGCTGACGCACAGTTCGTGGGCCAATGAACACGGCGCTGGGCAGGAACACAACGAACGACTGGAATTTCTGGGCGACGCGGTGCTGGAACTGTGCGTGTCCCAGAAACTTTTTTCCGCCATTCCCGGAGCGCGGGAAGGCGAACTGACCCGCCTGCGTTCCGAACTGGTGAGCACGGAAAGTCTCGCGCAGCGGGCGCGCGAGCAGGGGATTGATCAAAGGCTGCTGCTGGGCCGGGGCGAGGAACGGCAGGGCGGCCGCCAGCGGGATACCGTTCTGAGCGACGTTTTCGAGGCCGTGCTCGGGGCAATCTTTGCCGACGGCGGCTTTGCGGCGGCACAGCGGGCCGTGGAACGGGTCTTTGCCGGGCTGTGGCCGCACTGGGAAGGCGAAGCGCCGCGCAAGAAGGATTTCAAGACGCTGTTGCAGGAGATCTGCCAGCATCGTTTCGGGGCCCTGCCGACCTATGCGCTCCTTGAAAGCAGCGGGCCGGAACACGCGCCGCTGTTCCGGGTAAGCGTCACCCTGCCCGACGGGCACGTGTTACAGGCCGAAGGCGGAGGACGCAAGCGGGCCGAACACGAGGCGGCGCAAAAGGCGCTGAAACTGCTGGGCGAGGATGCCTAGGGCCTGTTAATACTAATATTTCTATTTATTTCAGATAAATAGAAAATGCAGGCGACACATAACCTTTGAAAAGGACTTGCCACTTGGCCTGTGCCCCCTCTGAAAAAGCGCGTTGGGGGAAGGATGGGGGGCCTGGGGGGAAGAATTACGGGAACGCCTTTCCTGCGGAAAGGCTGGGCCCCTTGTGCGCTAGCCGCG
>CAJMRA010000401.1 GCA_905215675.1 uncultured bacterium
CCTGTGGCCCCCGCCGTGTGAAGGCGGTGCTCTACCAGCTGAGCTAACTGCCCTCTCGGTGAAAAGAGTTCTACGCAAACAGCCTGCGATCGTCAAGCGGTTTTTTCCGGCTTTTTGAAAAAAATTTGAGGAGGCCCCATGAGAACAGGATTTTCATTTTCGGGGCGGTTTCTCCCGCTTGCGGGCCGCGAAAGGCGGTGCTAGAAGTCTTTGCAGAAATGATTATCGCCGACAGGGCACGTCGCGGCAGACCTTCCGGGACTGCGCGCCCGGCGCTTGCGCGGCTTTCCGGGGGAACGGAATATCTCGTCATGCCTAGAAGAACTGTTTCTTTTTCACACCGGCCGCGGCGTTTGTGGACCGGCCTGCTGTCCTGTCTGGCAGGTCTGGCGCTGTGCGCGGGACCGGCCGGCGCGCAGGTGTACGACGGCAATGCCATCATGCGCCAGCCGATGCGCGAAAATCTGTGCGCCCTGACCTTTGATGACGGACCTTCCCGCTATACGCCGCATATTCTCGACGTGCTGCGCGAAAACGGCATTCCGGCCACGTTTTTCATGCTCGGCAAGAATGTGAAGTTCTATCCGCAGCATGTACAGCGGATCGTGGCCGAGGGGCACGAGGTGGGGAACCATTCGTTTTCGCATCCCAATCTGCGGCGCATCTCCCGCGAGCGCAAGCTGGAGGAAATCGAGATTACCGACAAGCTGCTGCGCGATCTGGGAGCAAATCCGTTGTATATGCGGCCGCCCTATGGTTCCTATGACAAGGACGTCGTGGATATCGCCGGTCGTCTGGGCGTCACCGTCGTGCTGTGGTCCGTAGACAGTCAGGACTGGAAACGGCGTCCGACCAATTATGCGCATATCATCAACGCCGTGGGGCGCGTCTTTCCTCCCGGCGAAATGCGCGGCATCATCCTCTTTCATGATCCGCTCAAGACGACGGCTGCGGATCTTCCCAAGATTATTTCGGACTTGAAGGCCGGGGGCTGTCAGCGTTTCGTAACGGTATCGGAGTATGTCAACAGCGTGCTGGATCCCGAACCGCCCTTGCTCTGGACGGAACGGACTCCCGCCCGGAAGGCGCCCGATGCCGTGGCGGCGGAACAGGGCTCGGAAGCCCTGATGCCGCCGGAAAGCTACGCCGGCGTGCAGCGGAGCTGGCCTGCGGGCAGCGCGCCCATTCCGCTGGCGCGCAGCAGCCGCCCGTGGCCGGAAGAGGCCGCGCCTCAGGCGTCGCCGCCGCTGATGCCTGCCGGGACCGCCGCGGCGCATACGCCCGAAGCCCTGTACATGCCTTCCGAAGGCGTGCCGGGGGAAGCTCCGCGCGTTGCGTTGCCGTCCTCGGAACCGCGTGTCGCCCCGTCGCGGACGCTGGCAAGTCCGTTGCCTGATCGCCATGGGTTGCAGCCCATATCGGACGGTATCGGGCCGCAAAGCTAGCGCGTTTTTCCGCGAAACGACAGGCCGTATGGTTTGAAACGCGCAGCGTTTCAAA
>CAJMRA010000402.1 GCA_905215675.1 uncultured bacterium
AAACGACAGGCCGTATGGTTTGAAATGCGCAGCGTTTCAAACTGAAATTGCTCTAAAACGATCCGAGACGGGGAACTGTCGAAAAAAGACGATCCGCGTCTGACCCGCGCCTGTTCGCGCGCATTGCCGGGCAGCGCCGATACCCACGGGAGATGCCGTGAAAATTCTGGCCATCCGTTTTCGCAATCTGAATTCCCTTGTGGGGGAATGGTCCATTGACCTGCGTCATCCCGCCTATGAGGAACAGGGCCTGTTTGCCATTACCGGGCCCACGGGCGCGGGAAAGACGACGATTCTGGACGCCGTCTGTCTGGCCCTGTACGGCCGTACCCCGCGTCTGGTCAATGTGAAGAAGAGCGGCAATGAAATCATGTCGCGGCAGACGGGCGACTGTTTTGCGGAAGTGCTTTTCAGGGTGGGCGGGCAGGAGTTCCGTTGCCACTGGAGCCAGCGGCGAGCCCGGAAGAAGCCTTCCGGCGAATTGCAGGACCCCCGGCACGAACTGAGCTGCGGCGACAAGGTGCTGGAAAGCTCCATCAAGGGCGTCGCCCGCCGGGTGGAGGAGCTGACGGGCATGGATTTTGCCCGCTTTACGCGGGCAGTGCTGCTGGCGCAGGGCGATTTTGCCGCTTTTTTGCAGGGAACGGCGGACGAGCGATCTTCCATTCTGGAAAAGATTACCGGAACGGAAATCTACAGCAGGATTTCCGCGCGGGTCCATGAGCGATGCGCCCTTGCCCGGCGTCATGTGGAAATGCTGCGGGAAAAGGCCGGAGACGCGGCCCTGATTGATCCGGAACAGGAGAGTAGCTGCCGGGCGGAGCTTGCCGACGCCGAACAGGCCGAGGCCGTTCTGGAACGCATGGCGGACGACGTGGAAAAAGCCCTTGACTGGCGCGGGGAAGTACGGCGCTGCCGCGAGGAGATGCGGCGCGCGCAGGCAGATCTGGAAGCGCTGGACAGGGAGAAAGCGCTGCTTGCGCCGCTGGTCCGCCGACTGGAAAGGGACGCCGACGCCCGCCTGTGCGCGGACAGCCTGCGGGATGCGGAACGCTGCCGCGAGAGCCTGAAAGAGCTGGAAAACGCCCGCATGACGGAGCAGCAAACCCTGGAGGCGCTGACGGAAGAGCTGCGGAAACGGCGGGGCGTGGTCACGGAGGCCGAAGCGGCGGCGGCACGTCTGCGGGACGAGGCGGCAGCGCGCCTTCCCCTTTTGCGGGAGGCAAGGAAACAGGACGCCATGCTTGCCGTGCATTGGCAGCACGTCGGGGAAGCGCGGACGAGCCTCGCGTCCGTGGAGGAGCTGTACGCGGGGCGCACGGGCGAACTTCGGGAGCTGGAAGCGCAGGAGGCCGCGTTGCTGCGCCGTCGGGAGGCAAACGAGACGGCCGTGCGGGATACCGAGGGCGATGCGGATCTGTTTCAGGAGCTTCCCCGGATACGTCGCGCATGCGACGGCGTG
>CAJMRA010000403.1 GCA_905215675.1 uncultured bacterium
TCCGCGAAACGACAGGCCGTATGGTTTGAAACGCGCAGCGTTTCAAACTGAAATGGCTCATGCAGCCCGCGCGTCTGTCGTACGGGAGCATCGGTTCCTTTTTTTTATGCGCCGGTAATCTCCGGGACGCAAGCGCTCCGCGCGATTTTTGTTCATATTTTGCCGAAAAGGCAAAAAAAGGGGAGAAGGACGAGGGCGTCCTTCTCCCCGGAGCCGGCGCGCGGCGCGTCAGCGATCCCGGCGGGCAAACTGTCCGCCCGAGACATAGAAGGTGTTTTCCACCACGAACAGGGCGCGCGGGTCCACGGAATAGACCAGATTTTCCAGACGCTTCAGGGCTACGTTGTTGGTGATGGTCAGCAAAATTTCCTTGTCCGTGCCGGAGTAGGCCCCCTTGGCCCGCATGAGCGTCACGCCGAAGCGTTCCGTGGCAAGAATGGCCTCGCTGATCTCCTCGCCGCGTTCGGAAATGATCAGCACCATCTTGCGCCGGTTGAACAGGCCCAGCACGTATTCCAGCGTATTGGCCGAAATGAACATCATGATCACCGAGGCGATGATCAGATCCAGCTTGTACAGGAAGCTCCCCGCCAGAAAGACCAGCACGTTGAAGGCAAAGCTGAATTGCCCGATGGGAATGTTCCAGCGCGCCTTGAGCATGACGGCGACCACGTCCGTGCCCCCGGCGCTGCCCAGCGTGCGCAGCATGATGCCCGCGCCCGTGCCGTGCAGCACGCCGCCGATGACGGCGGCGTAGATCTCGTTTTCGATGGGGAACTGATAATGCCAGAAAAAGCCGAACATCATGCTGAGAAGGGTCCCGTAGGCCGTATACAGCAGAAAGCGGCGGCCCACGTAGAACCAGCCCCATATCCAGATGGGAATGGAGATGATGACATACCAGATCAGCGGCTCCAGCATGTGGGTGACATGCCAGGTCAGCAGCGAAACGCCCAGAATGCCGCCCATGAGCATGTCGTGACTTGAGGCCACGCTCTTGACGCAGACCGTCACCAGAAAGGACCCGATGGTCAGGAGCAGCAGGTTCCACCAGACGGCTTCCGCGCGTTTGGCATTATACGTTTTTTGCAGCATGTAAGGATTATCCTTTGCGCGGGGCGTGCGGGGCGGGAGGCCCGGCGTGCCCGCGCGAGACGGTTTTTGACGGTTGGGGCGGCGTGCCTTTTTCAAAGGCAAGACGCTCTATCCTGTTTTCCGGCCGGAGGGAAGACGGCGCGGAGACCGGATATAAAATATTTTTTTCACAAGGATACTGTTTTCAAAGGCGAAGCGCTCTATGGCAACGGGCCGTCGTCCCCTTTCAGGGACGGCGGCCCGTCTTTTCTGTTTTCGGGGGATGGTTGCCGTGGGTAAAGCACCGGTATCCCGAATTCCCTATTCATGACGCGCTGTCGGGGGACGGCGATGCAGGCTTTGTCCCCCGCGTCCCC
>CAJMRA010000404.1 GCA_905215675.1 uncultured bacterium
GGTGAAAACGCGAGGCGGCGGCACAGCGCCGCCCGGCCCGAAGCGAGCCGGAAAAGCCGCGTTTTTTCCGCAAAATGACAGGCCGTATGGTTTGAAACGCGCAGCGTTTCAAACTGAAATTGCTCTATTGCCGTACAGACCGGCGAGAATATCGGCGGCCGCGCGCAGCATGGATGGCGTATGCAGGGCGCTGACGGAAAAGCGCAGCAGCGCGTCGTTGCAGGGAACGGTGGGATAGCGCGCGGCAAGCACGAGAATGCCCGCGTCGCGCAGGGCGCGGCCGAGGTCAAGGGCGGCGTTTTCGTTGCCGACGGGGACGGCGACGATATGAGCCTGTCCGCGCGCGGGAATGCCGCGTTCGTGCAGCAGGCGGCGAAACAGGGCGCCGGCATCATGGAGACGGCGGCGTTTGTCCTCGTGGGAGGGCAGGCGGCGTATCAGTTCCAGACAGGCGGCGGCGTGGGCTTCGGGCAGGGTCGTGGAGTGCATGACCGCCGAGGCGTTTTCCTCCACCAGCGGGCGAAAGCCGCGCGGCAGCAGCAGAAAGGCCCCCCAGAAGCCAAGCGCCTTGCCCAGCGTGCCGACGACGGCATGAGCGGACGGCGGCGCGCCCCGGCCGTCGCCGCAGGCAAAGCCGCGTCCTCCGGGGCCCCATGCGCCCAGCGCGTGCGCCTCGTCCGCCAGCAGGAAGGCCTGCTGTTCCCGGCACAGGGCCGCCAGCGCCGGCATGTCCGGCGCGTCGCCGTCCATGCTGAACAGGGATTCCGTGACGACGATGGGTTGCGGCGCGTCGGGCGGCAGGGCCGCAAGGCGGCGGCGCAGGCGCGCCGCGTCGTTGTGGGGCGCGGCATGGATGCGCGCGCCCGCCAGCGGCAGGGCCCGCGCTACGCTGGCATGAACGCGCCTGTCCACAAAGGCGTCGTGTCCGCGCGGCAGCAGGGACGTGACGGCCGCAAGGTTCGCCTGATAGCCGCTGGGAAAGAAAAGGCATTCGTCAAAGCCGAAATAGTCGGCAAAGGCCTGTTCGGCCTCGTCCGCAAGGTGCGAGCGTCCCCCGGCAAGGCGCGAGGCGCGCCCAGAAGGGGCGTACAGCGCAAAACAGCGCGCAACGGCCGCCCGCCATGCCGGATCGGAGGCAAGCCCCAGACTGTCGTTACCCGCAAAGGACAGGTAATGCCGTCCGTTCAGACGGACGACGGGCCCGACGGCCGCGCCCGCCATGGCGGCGCTGTCGCGTTGCAGGCCCACGCGGGCGTTTTCGGCGGCGCGCAGCCGCAGGCGTTCGGCAATGGTCATGCGAGACATGAAGGGCTTCTCCTGCGCGGATGACGGGGGGCTGGAGCGTTTCTCCTATGAAAAAGGTGAAACGCGAGGCGGCGGCACAGCGCCGCCCGAAAAAGGAAAAACA
>CAJMRA010000405.1 GCA_905215675.1 uncultured bacterium
CACAAGGTGGTTTCCTTCCCCCCAGGCCCCCCATCCTTCCCCCAACGCGCTTTATCAGAGGGGACACAGGCTATGCGGCAAGTAGTTTTCAAAGGTTATGTGTCGCCTGAAAAATAGTGTTAACAGGCCCTAGAGCGTAACGCTCTAGGCGTCATCCGGCCGGACGGCGCACTTGATGCAGCCGTCGGCGCGCCGTTCAAACAGGCTGTAGGCGTCCATGATGCGGGACAGCGGGAACTCGTGCGTAATGAGCGGCCGGGTATCGATTCTGCCTTCGGCAATCAGCGTAATCAGGCGATCGCTGTGTACGGCGTCCACACCGCCGGTCTTGAAAATCAGGTTCTTGCCGTACATGCGCGGCAGGGGCAGAACCTGATCCTCCTCATACAGGGCCACGACCGCCACGCAGGCATTGGCGCGCGCGGCCTGCCATGCCGTCTGAAAGGTGTCGCGTCCGCCCGCGGCTTCAATGACGGCGTCCGCGCCGCGTCCGCCGGTCAGGGCGCGCACGGCTTCCGGCACGTTGTCCGTCGCCGGATTGAGCAGAACGTCGGCGACGCCCATGCGCCGGGCCAGCTCCAGACGATCCGGCAGCAGGTCGCAGGCGACGATGCGCGCGGGACCGAAGAGCCGGGCGCAGCTCATGGCGCAGAGGCCCACGGGCCCCGCGCCCAGTATCAGCACGGTGTCTCCGGGACGTATTTCCGCCAGTTCCGCGCCGAAATAGCCGCTGGCCAGCACGTCGCCCACAAGGAGCGCGGCCGTATCGTCCACGTTGTCGGGAAGCGGATTCAGGCCGTTGTCGGCAAAGGGCACGCGCACGTATTCCGCCTGGCAGCCGTCGATGCGGCAGCCCAGTTCCCAGCCTCCCTGTTCGCAGTTGTTGACGAAGCCGTTTTTGCAGTAAAAACAGGAGCCGCAGAAGGTTTCCACATTGGCGGAAACGCGATCGCCCGGACGTACCTTGCGCACTTCGGCGCCGACGGCCACGACTTCCCCCACGAATTCGTGGCCGAGAATGATGCCTGGACGGGCGCGCGGCACCGCGCCGTTGCGGATATGCAGATCGCTGGCGCAGATGCTGGACAGGCGCACGCGCACAAGGGCGTCCGTGGCGGTCTGAAGCCGGGGGAGGGGACGGCGTTCGAGATGAATGTCGTTTACGCCGCCGTAGACGGCTGCAAGCATGGATGTGGCGGTCATGGCAATGCCTCTCGTGATGTTTGGCAGGCATGGTATCCCGCCCCTGCCGCCGCCGCAAGGCGTAAAAATGGAAAAAAGACGGTATGGCGTGTTGACAATCCTCCCCCGTTCGTATACTTCTTGTCTCGCGTCGGGATGTAGCGCAGTCTGGGAGCGCACTTGAATGGGGTTCAAGGGGTCGA
>CAJMRA010000406.1 GCA_905215675.1 uncultured bacterium
CGAAACGACAGGCCGTATGGTTTGAAACGCGCAGCGTTTCAAACTGAAATTGTTCTAAGCGGTTCGGGGCTGTTCCTGGTTCAGAAATTGCATGAATTCCGGCCATGGAGGATGCAGCCATGGAAATCGGGAATTTTTTGCAGGTCGGCGATATCCGGCAGACGGAATTTTCCGCGCAGCGTCGCGAACGGGAGGATGCGGCCGTTCGCGGTGATGCGGATGGCGATACGGTGAGCATTTCCGCCGAGGCGTTCGCGCTGGCAAAGCAGATGTACGGAACCGCGTTTGGTCTTTCCCTGGCGCAGGATGACGGCGAAGAAAGCGGCAATGCCGCGTCCTCGTCGGAGGCCGTGAACGATTACAAGCGGATTTTTGATGATTATCGCGGTCTGGGACTGTTCTCCGAAGACGAAACGGCGGGGACGGGCGCTTCCGCCTCCGATGATGCCGGTTCCGGCTCCACAGGCAGGGAGGCGGCGAAGCTGGAAAAGCAGATCAAGGATCTGCTTGAGAAACTGGAAACCGTCATGTCTTCGGACATGCCCGAAGTGCAGAAGGACATGCAGGGCAACGAGATTCAGAAGAAGATTGCCGAACTGCAATCGACGCTGGCAAGCATGAAAAGAGCCCAGCAGGCCGGACCTTCGGCGGCGGGGCAGGCGTAGCGCCTTTTCAGTTTGAAACGCGCAGCGTTTCAAACTGAAATTGCTCTAAAAATGTTTTTGTGCGGAAAAAAGCGGCATTGCGGCAGGCGGGATGGAGAATCCCGCCTTTTTTTGCGTCCGTCAGCGGGACGCCTGAAGGGCGGCATAGCGGCGCATGGTGAGGTGGCAGATGGCGATGCCCAGCGCGTCGGAGGTATCCAGCGTCCAGCGGGGATTCCACTGGTCGTCGCGGACGTTGAGCAGGCGGCGGATCATGAAGGCCACCTGTTCCTTGGCGGCGCTGCCGGTACCTGTCAGCGTTTTCTTGACCAGCGAGGGGGGGTAGTCGCTCACGCCGAGTCCGTGGGCGGCGCAGGCGGCCACGGCGACGCCGCGCGCCTGTCCCAGCTTGAGGGCCGTGGCGGCGTTTTTGGCGGTGAAGACCTGTTCGATGGCGGCTTCCGTGGGGCGGTAGTGCCTGATGACCTCGATCAGTTCCCCGTAGATGCGGGCCAGACGCGCCGAAAACTCCTTGTCCGCGCCCTGAGCGCCGTGAATGACGCCGCAGCCGTCCAGATGCAGGACGCCGGAACGGTCGCTGACGATTCCCCAGCCCATGAGGTGGGAGCCGGGGTCTATGCCGAGAACTGTCACCACGGTTGCTTTTCCTGAAGGGGCTTTGTCCGTGTCCGCCGGGAGACGGCGACCGGCGGGACGGCGTTTGCGTCATC
>CAJMRA010000407.1 GCA_905215675.1 uncultured bacterium
TGTTTCTTTAACGAGAGCAATTTCAGTTTGAAACGCGCAGCGTTTCAAACTGAAATTGCTCTATGACAGGGAGCGCCGCCCATGGGCTTTTCAATCATCATTCCGGCATGGAATCTTTGGGAAACGACGCTGGCCTGCCTGCGTTCGCTGGCCGCGCACGATGACGGAGAAGAGACGCTTACGGAAGTGCTGGTCGTGGACAACGGTTCCGAAGACGCCACGGCTACGGAGCTGGCCGCGGCCGGAGCGGCCCTGTTCGGGACGCGCTTCACTCGCGTGCGCCTGGAGCGGAATCTGGGATTTGCCGCCGGATGCAATGCCGGAGCCCGCGCCGCTCGCGGCGACATGCTGCTTTTCCTGAACAATGACACCACCGTGACGCCGGGCTGGCTGCCGCCGCTGCGGGAAGCCCTGCGGACGGAAGGCGTCGGGGCCGTCGGCCCGCTGCTGCTCTACCCCGACGGACGCAATCAGCACTGCGGCATCTTTTTTTCCCTGTTCGGCAATCCGGGGCATCTGTACGCCCGCTTTCCGGGCGGGCATCCGGTTCTGCGCCGCCCGCATTCGCTTCAGGCTCTCACAGGGGCCTGTCTGGCGCTGCGGCGCGCGGATTTCGAGGACTGCGGCGGCTTTCATGAGGGCTACCGCAACGGATACGAGGACATGGACCTCTGCTTTGCCCTGCGCCGCCGCCATCTGGAGCTGCGCGTCGTGCCCGACAGCGTGGTCGTCCATCACGAAGGCCAGACGCCGGGACGCAAGGCGCACAATGACGCCAATGCGGAACTGTTTGCCGCCCGCTGGGGAACGGCCGTCCTCCCCGATATTCACCATCTCGCCGACGGGGACGGCTATGTCGCCAGCCTGAGCGCACAACTGATCACCTATCTGCGCCCCTGCAAAGAACGCCTTCATGACCTTGCGGCAACGCCGGACAACGAGGACCACCTGCGTGAGGCGCTGGAAAAGGAACCGCTCTGGCTGGACGGCCGCCTGCGTCTGGCGGCCCTTCAGGAGAAGGCGGGGCGAGGCGGGGCGGCGCTGGAAAGCCTCGGCGAAGCCGTCAGCTTCTTTCCCGTACCGGAAGCGCAGCGCGCCCTGCTCACCTGCGCCCGACGGCAGGGAAAGGCCGAACTGGCCGGGGCGGCCCTGAACATGCTGCGGGATCGCCCCGACGCCGTGCGGGAACGGTTGCGCCGTGTGCGCCGCGCCAGAAACGAGGCCGGGCAACGCGGCGATCGGCTGCTGGTTTCCATTTTTGACGACTGGCTGCGGCGGCAGGGGAACACGTAATCCGGCGACACATAACCTTTGAAAAGGACTTGCCGCATGGCCTGTATCCCCTCTGAAAAAGCGCCTTGGGGGAAGGA
>CAJMRA010000408.1 GCA_905215675.1 uncultured bacterium
GGGCGGCGCTGTGCCGCCGCCTCGCGTTTCACCTTTTTCAAAGGTGAAACGCCCTTGTGTAAAAACTATGCGCCTGTACAAAAAATGGACAGGTGGAATATCCGGGTGTTCAAAAATTTTCCAGTCGCCTGTCCTTCTCCGGGTACGGACAGGGGGGATATGCTGCTTGTTTTGTATATTATATTGAAATGTATGTATATTTAATCTTTGGCACGCTGTGTGCTAGTAGTCGGGCATGGAACGACACGAGGCGTTCCGCTTCGCAGGCACGACACAGGGTGGCCGGGCCGTCAAAGCGAAATCATATATATGCCATACGTAAAGGAGTTTTCCAGATGAAGCCTTCCCGCATTATTCTGCCTGTTCTTTTCGCCGCAACGCTCGTGGGTGGTACGCTTGCCGGTACTGCCGAAGCCCGCCCGCATCAGGGCATGGGATACGGTTACGGCTGCAACGGCTACTATGACGACGACGGGTACGGCTGTTACGGCGGCGGATACCGCGGGCACTGGGGCGGTTATGGCTACGGCCGGGGTCTGAGCCCCGAGCAGCGCGCCAAGTACAGCGCCCTCATTGATGAATATGCGCCCAAGATGCGGCCCATCCGGGATCAGATTTTCGTGAAGCGGCAGGAACTTTCCGCGCTTCGCAACGCGGCCAACCCCGACGTCAAGGCCGTGCGCAGCACGGCGGAAGAGCTGGTGAAGCTGCAGGATCAGATGGCCGATCTGCACAGGGAACTGGGCGCGCGTCTGGAAAAGGAAGTGGGCGCTCCGCAGTGGCGCGACGGCGGCGATGATCGTCCCGTGCCCCCGCGCGGCTACCGCCACTATTAGAGCATATAACGAGGCGGCGGCACAGGCCGCATGATTTGAAACGCACCGCGTTTCAAACTGAAATTGCTCCAGTATTTTCTCTCTCCCGAACCGGCCGGAAGCGTCCTGAAGACGAGGTTCGGCCATGTTCCCGGAGACGTTGCGACGGCGCGGCATACCTGCCGGAAACGGACCGGTCGCACATCGGGAACGGTTTCCCGGCGTCGGGGCGGCATGCGCTTCCCCGACGCGCCGAAGAAGACAACGCCCTTGCCATGGCGAAACTGTCCGTCATGAAGACGGATGACATATACTTCCCGGCAGATGTGCTTGTCCCTCGACAGATGCCGGATTTCAAACCTCCTCCTGATTCTCCAACCTCCAACCCCAGAACCTCCTCCTTCTCCCGAGGCGGCTGCCGGTTCCCCCGGCGGCCGCCTCTCTTTTTGAGCTGTGCCGGGAGGCACATTTAGAGCGTTTCAACTTTGAAAAAGGTGAAACGCGAGGGACTTGCAGTGATTTTATCAAATGCACCAATAA
>CAJMRA010000409.1 GCA_905215675.1 uncultured bacterium
GGATGGAAAAATTGCAAGAAAGTACAATCTTGTAACAAATTTCGGAAAGTTTATGCCTCGCGGACGCAAGAAGCGACAAAAAACAATCATGTCCCGGAGCGTCACGCCGTCCTCAATCAGCGGCTGCGGATACCCGTCCATAAAAAAGTCGGCGCGCCGAAAGCAGGGATGAAAACCGCAGCGCCCCTCGTAAAAACGGCGCATGCGAGACGTATCGCCCGTTCCCACAATCATGACGTCATAGTCGGCGTCATACAGGCCGCACAGGCGCATCAGGAGCTGCGTTCCGCAGCCCCGCCCGCGAAAGGCCGACGCCGTCGCCAGCAACGTACACTCGCAGACACGAAGTCCTTCCAGCGCGGGCGCAAGCCCGGCCTCCCGGCCTCCGGCGGCAAAGGATGCGCTGACATCCGTCGTCACGGCCATACTCACCGGTTCCCGCTTGTTGTAAAACAGGCCGTACAGCTCCCCCTCCCGCACATGAAGCCGCAGCCGGGCCTCATTGTCCTCGGCGGGACGCAGAAACGGCAGAAAGCGCTCCCGGGCGACGCGAATGCGCCGCAGCAAAAGATTCGGCACGGCGGGCATCATTTGAGGCGCATCTCCGCATCGCTGACGCCCCGTTCCCGCAGCCGCAGATAGACCTGGGCGCAGGCTTCGGCGTCGGACGCGGCGTCATGATGCCGCAGGGGAATACCAAAATAGTCGCACACGCAATTGAGCTTGCGCGACGGCAACGGCAGGGAACGCCGCGATCCCTTGAGCGTGCACAAAAACGGCATGGCCGGACGCTCGACGCCCGCCGTCTTGCAGCAGGCGTACAGCACCCGGCGATCAAAGCCCGCATTATGCGCCAGCAGCCAGCGCGCGCCCTCCATCACGGCCTGCATCCGCGGCCATATTTCGATGAACGTCGGCGCGTCGCGCAGCATGTCCCAGGTGAGACCGTGAATTTCCGTGAACAGCACCCGTGAGGACGGCGGGCGTATCAGCGTCGAAAATCTGTCCGTCATACGCCCGTTTTCCAGACGTGCCAGCCCCACGGCGCAGGCGCTCCCCGCCTCATAGCCGGACGTTTCAAAATCTATGGCCACACATACCGACGATGCCGACACAGGCATGTTCGTCCCCCGATTTCGCTCCATTTTTTTCGCAGGAAGAAGGCGCTCCCCCCTCCCCTCTCCCCGGACAGTCGCGCGGGCCTTTGCCGCGTTCCTGCCCGTCGTCTCCCGGGTACGACCGGAACGTCTCCCGGGGAGCGCTTGTCCGAACACAAAAGAACCCCTAGAGCAATTTCAGTTTGAAACGCTGCGCGTTTCAAACCATACGGCCTGTCGT
>CAJMRA010000410.1 GCA_905215675.1 uncultured bacterium
ACCCTTTGTGCGCTAGCCAAAGGGGGTTCCTTCCCCCCTCGGTCACTCCTCATAATCACCTAAATAGGCAGAACAAATTCGATAGTCTGACGTACAGCGGGGCTGCGGTTGATGGGCGGGGAAAGGATTTGCGCGGCCAGCATGAGCCCGGGGGAGGCGAGTTCCTGCGGGGTGAAGTAGAACTGTCCGGGGGGCAGATCGGGGGCGGTTTCGGTATCCATGAACACGGCCAGTTCGCGGATGACGGCAGTGGCGGCATCGGCGAAGTCGTAATTGACGCGCAGATAGATGTAGGGCGTGGGGCCTTCGACCTGTGCGTAGCGGGCCTCTTCCACACTGCCGTCGGGCCGCTGGCCCACGGGAATGACGATGCCGCCCTGCGGATCGGGGGTGACAAAGCCCTTTGTGGCAATGGCCCGGCGGCCAATTTCGGCGCGCAGGGCTGTCGCGTCCACCAGCGAAGGCAGTTCGGCGTTGTCGGCATCCCATGCCTCGTCGCCAGTACCCCACGCCAGATGCAGCGGGCGGGCCATGATGGCGCGCGCAATGGCGGCGCGGCCGGATTTCGTCAAGGTAGCCAGAGCCATAGGCTAACCCTCCTCGGGAGCTGCGGGCGTTGCGGGAGCGGGGCCTGTCCAGCGCAGGCGCGTCAGGGCGTCCTCGAAGGCCGCCGTGCCGGTGGCGTTGTGCCTGCCCGTCTTCGGGTCAAATTCAAAGCCGAGGCCGGGGCGAAAATGCCCGGCCGTGGCGTCGTCGGCCATGACGCGGCTGTGCTGCATGAGCTTGGCCAGCGCGTCCGTCATCAGTGCGGAGGCCGTCTGCATGGCGCTCACGGCCTCCGTCATGTGGGCAACCGCGTTCAGAATCTGCGCCTGAATATCCGCTTCCGACGTGCCGCCGCTGATCAGGTCAGAGGCTGTTGTTGTCATGCGTTCTCCTCTTCTGCGCCGCTGCCTGTCTGCGGCGGTACCTGCGTCAATGCCGCAAACAGCGGCGTCAGATATTCGGGCTGCGGCTCGCGGGGCTGGGGCTGATAATCAAAATTTTCCGTCAGCCATGCCGTGATGTCCGCAAGCGAGGCCGTCTGCGTCGCCAGCATCTCGGCCGTTTTGGCAATCTGCTCGTTCATCGTCGCCAGCACCATCGCCAGCGTTACGCCCTCGGCATACTTGATGCCCCGCACCGTCGGGATTCCTATGCAAACGCCCCCCTTGCCGTCCGGCACAAGCAGCAGACAATCCTCTTTTATGGTCGGCATGCCGTTCTCCTGTATGGTGTTTTTCTTGAGGGGGGAGAGGGAAACTCTTTTGGAAAAGGGTTCTCCCTCTCCCCCCTC
>CAJMRA010000411.1 GCA_905215675.1 uncultured bacterium
TCAGTTTGAAACGCTGCGCGTTTCCAACCATACGGCCTGTCGTTTCGCGGAAAAAGCGCGGTTTTTCCGCTCACTTTGGGCCGGGCGGCGCTGTGCTGCCGCCTCGCGTTTCACCTTTTTCAAAGTTGAAACGCTCTAACCTTCCCTCACTCTTCAACCGCGTTCCCGGCCGACCGGCGGCGATCCTCGAGCAGGCGCGAGGCGAGTTCGGGAATATCCACGGGCCAGAAGCAGCGGGGGCGGGGTCTGCCCACGTCGGGCCGTCCCTGTTCCGGGCGGCAGGAAAGCACCGCCTTCCGCCACTGGGCCGGGACGGCCCGCACTCCGTGGACGGCTCCCAGCAGGGCCCCGCAAATGGCGGCGTTGGTATCGGTATCGCCGCCGCGCATGACCGTATCCACAACGCCTGTCTCAAGGTCGGGCGCGTGCAGCAGCTGCCAGAGCGCATTCTGGAAGGCCACCAGCACCCAGCCCTGAAAGGTCATGAAGTCGTCGGGGGGGCTGTCGGCGGCGCGTTCCAGGGCGGTCCGCAGGCTTGGTTCCAGCGGTTGCCGTTCCGCCAGTTGCAGGACGTAGGCATAGAGGTGTCGGGGAGAGCCGCCGCTGCGGACGGCTTCGGCGATCAGGCAGGCATACAGGGCATTGGCCTGAAGACAGACAGGATGCGGATGGGTCAGGGCGGCGTCTTCCCGCGCCCAGCGGGCCACCTCCTCCCACGAGCGGGAGGCCCCGAAGATGCCCAGCGGACTGATCCGCATGAGCGCGCCGTTGGCCTGACTGTCCGGCGACATGCGGCCGCGCAGGGCGTTGCTTATGGTCGTTCCCACGTCGAACGGGTCGGAGTTCATCCAGAATTCATAGCCCCGCAGGGCTTCCCGCGGATCGTAGGCCGCAGCCTGCGCCAGATGGCGGGCCAGCATGAGGGCCATTTCCGAATCGTCGGTAGGTTGTCCGGCCAGCGTCTTCCAGATGCCGCCGTTCTCCAAGCGGCGCACGCCTCCGGGATAGGCGCTGCGGATTTCTTCGGGACTTTTGAACTCAACCAGACTGCCGAGGGAATCTCCGGCCACCTGCCCCATGAGACAGCCCTCGGCGCGTTCTTTCCATTCCTGAGGATATTGCGGCATATGCGATCTCCCGTTTGTCGTACGGCGTGTTAATACTAAATCGTTCTTCTGGGGGGAAGGAAACCCCCTTATCTCTGCTGTCGATGCCCGTAGCTTCCTTCGTCGCAACGGGCACGGCCTGCGGCCGCCTTCGGTCGCGGCTAGCGCACAAGGGCCCAGCCTTTCCGCAGGAAAGG
>CAJMRA010000412.1 GCA_905215675.1 uncultured bacterium
ATAGAAAAATAGTGTTAACAGCCCCTAGGGTCTGGTGATACGCAATTTCAGTTTGAAGCGCACAGCGTCGCAAACCATACGGCCTGTCGTTTCGCGGAAAAGCCGCGCCCTCACGCGCGGCATCACACAGTTTGCGCCGGTCGGCGACCCGCCGGGCGGCGGACAGGGAAAAGGGGAAGCGGCATGAGCCTGCGCCTTCTGAACGATGACGATTACGAATGCCCCCGGCCGATCTGGCAGGCGGCGGCGCGGGAAACGGGGCAGGGGGACCCTTTCTGCTGTCAGCCGGTCTGGCAGTTGTCCTTTCATCGCAGTTTTGCGGAAAACTGCCGTGTGGATGTGCGGCAGGACGGCGACAGCGTGCTGGCCTTTTCCGAACGTGTCGCCGCGTCGGGGCGGCGCTGTCTGGTCCCGCTGGAACCTTCCTGGTGTTTCGGCTCCCCGCTGCTGGGGGACGACGCTCCCGGGCTGCTTGCCGATGCTCTGGCCGACTGGATGACCGGGTACGGGGCCTGTCCCGATCTGCTGGTAAGCGGCCTGATTTGCGACAGCGTGCGACGCGCCCGTTTCCTGAGGATTTTCGGCCGTATCTTTGACTGTTATCTGTATCAGGAAAGCCGACAGTGTTTCGCGTCCCTTTCCGGCGGTCTGGACGGCTTTTTGTCCCGGCGTTCCGCGAATCATCGCCGCAAGCTGAAAAAGAGCGCCCGGCGCGCAACCGACGCGGGCGTCGTCTTCGAGTGTTGCCGTCCCCTGTCGCCGGAAGCCTCCCGCGCCGTTTTCGCGCGCATGCTTGCCGTGGAGGAACAGAGCTGGAAGGGTATCGGCCATTGCGGCATGGCCGAGCCGCCCGCCCGGCGTTTTTATGCCGTGCTGCTGGCCGCTCTGGCCCGCACGGGCGACGCCCGCGTCATCTTTGCCCGGTGCGATGGCCGGGACATCGGTTTCATTTTCGGCGGCATGGCCGGGAATGTCTATCGCGGCCAGCAATTCAGCTTTGTGGATTCCTGGCGGCCCTTTTCCATCGGCAACCTGCTGCAACTGGAAAAAATTCGCTGGCTCTGTGAAGACGGCGTTCTCCGTTACGATATGGGACCCATTTCCGGCCCGCGCATGGGCTACAAGGCCCACTGGACGGAAAACGTCGTCGCCCTGCAAACGCTTCTGCTTCGTCGCTCCTGAGCATTTTCGGAGGGCGCATTGCGCGTCCCTGATACAAAGGGGCCCCCTGCGCGCAGGGGGCCCCTTTGTCATGTAGGGCAATTTCAGTTTGAAATGCTGTGCATTTCAAACCATACG
>CAJMRA010000413.1 GCA_905215675.1 uncultured bacterium
GAATAACGCGCGCCGGCGGAGGGGGTTCCCCGTCCCCCGGCGCGGGACGCGACGAGGCAACGGAGAAGCCTGCGGCGCGGAGGGAATCGAGAGAGACGGCGCCCTGACGAAGGACATGGAGGAAGCCGAGGGAGCCGGGGCGAACGATGGTGGAGGGGAGGCCGCCCGCGGGTCTGGGGGGAGCGGCAAGGATGACGTCGTGGGGGCCGTCGAGGGCCTGCAACAGTCGCGGATCGAGGGCGTCGGGATCGCGGACGGCCTCGTGTCCGCTCAGGTTGGCGCTGCTGGAGGTGAGGACGCCCCCGGCGAGGCGCGCGAGGGCGGCGGCTGCGGGATGGGGGGAGACGCGCACGGCGGCGAGGCCTTCGCGGGACAGGGCTGCGGCGAGGGCCGGGGACAGGGTTTTCGCGGCGTCGGGAAGGAGCGGCAATGCCACGGTGAGCGCGCCGGGCCAGAAGCGTTCAAGCAGGCCGGAGGGGGCGGCGTCGAGGCGCACCAGCGGGAGGAGCTGTTCGCGGGAACCGGCGAGGAGAGGCAGGGGGCGCTGGACGGGCCTTTGCTTGACCTGATAGACTCGCGCCACGGCCCCGGCGCAGCGCGCGAGACAGCCCACGGCGTAGAAGGTTTCCGTAGGAAAGAGGGCCAGCCCGCCCTGTTGCAGGCAGCGGGCCGCATCGGCAATATCGGACGTTACCCGGACGCGGGGACAGGGAGCAGCGGACATGGCAGGAAAACCTCTTCGCGTGATATGCGTGGGCAGGATAAAGACGCCGTTCTGGAAGGAGGCGGCGGCCCATTATGCGGGACGCATTGCCCGTCGGCGGCCGCTGGAACTGACGGAGGTACGCGACGGCGACGCCGCGCTGCCCGTCGGACAGCGTAACGCGGTGGAGGGTAAACGCTTGCTTGAAAGTCTGCAACCGCAGGATGTGCCCATTGTGCTGGACGAGCGCGGCGCGACGCTGACGTCGCCACAGCTGGCGCGCTGGCTGCGGGAGCTGGACGACAGCGGCCGGGGACGGCCGTGTTTTCTGGTGGGCGGGGCCTGGGGACTGGACGAGGAGGTCCGCCGCCGCGCCTGGAAATGCCTGTCGCTGTCCGCCATGACGTTTCCGCACGAGCTGGCCCGCGTGATGCTGCTGGAACAGCTTTACCGCGCCGACTGCATCCTGTGCAACGTCCCCTATCATCACTAGACTCAGGACTCATTACGGTTTTCTTGAGGGGGAAGGAACCCCTTTTGCTTGCGGCAAAAAGGGGTTCCTTCCCCCT
>CAJMRA010000414.1 GCA_905215675.1 uncultured bacterium
CCCTCCGGTATCTCGTTGTTCCTGATCACGAAGAAGCGAACGGAGCCGCGGCGGAGTTCGGCGAATATGGGGCCGGGGAGCTGAAAGACGCGGCCGCCCCGGCCTTCGCTGTAGGCGCGTTCCAGCGCAAACAGGGCGTCGTGGCGGGCCTGGCCGCCGTGGCGGAGGGCGAGGGCGCGGGCGGTCCGGTGAAAGAGGCGCAGACGGGCTGCGGGGTGGAGCGGTCGCAGAAGGTCGCGGGGAAGAAGAATGCCCGCGTCGTCTTCCTGCGGGGGATGCGCGGCAAGGGCCGCGCTCAGATGCTGTTCCCAGAAGTCGGCATCAAGGGCCGCAAGCGCGCGCAGCCGCGCCAGCGCCGTTGAAAGTGCGGGATTTTCCGTGCGCATGAGCGGCAGGAGGGTATGCCGGATGCGATTACGGGTAAAGCGGTCGTCCGCATTACTGGCATCCTCCTTCCAGTCCATGGCAAGGGCGCGGAGAGAGGCTCGCAGGCTTTCCGGCCGGATGGAAAGGAGCGGACGCAGAAGGCGGCGCTTGTCGTCACGGGCGCGCATGCCGCCGAGAGCGGGCCAGCCGACGCCGCGCAACAGGCGGAGGAGCATGTCTTCCTCGGCGTCCCCGGCATGATGGCCCAGCACAATCCAGTCGGCGCGGCAACGGCGGCGTTCTTCCTCCAGGGCGGCGTACCGCAGGCGGCGCGCCGCCTCTTCCAGTCCTTCGCCGTGCCTGCGTTGTTCAGGGACATTGACGACGGCCACGCGGCAGGGGATGCCCAGCGTGCGGCAGACGCTGACGGCATGCGCGGCATCGTCGGCCGCTTCCGGGCGCAGTCCGTGATTGACGCTCAACGCGCGCAGCCGCCAGTCCCTTGCGGGAGCGAGGCGGGAAAGCAGCATGGCCAGCGCCAGCGAGTCCGCGCCGCCGGAAACGGCCAGCAGCAGCCGCGTCCCCGCGCGCAGCCCGAGCGCGGCGCAGGCCTGCGACACGGCGCGCAGCAGGCGGGCCGTAATGCGGTCGTCGTGGGGTGGCTCTTTTCTGTTCATGCGGCCATGAAGCGGGGGAGACGGTCGAGTCGAAATGCTCCCCCATCAATAGAGCGTTTTCAGTTTGAAACGCCCGGCGTTGCAAACCACTGAAAAGTACTTGCCGCCTGGCCTGTGTTCCCTCGGAAAAAGCGCGTTGGGGGAAGGATGGGGGGTCTGGGGGGAAGGAAACCACCTTGTGCGCTAGCCAAGGGGGTTT
>CAJMRA010000415.1 GCA_905215675.1 uncultured bacterium
CTGCGCATTTCAAACCTGCGGCCTGCCGTTTCAGGGAAAAAGCGCGATTTTTCCGCCCCTTCGGGCAGGGCGGCGCTGTGCCGCCGCCCCGCGATTTGCCCCTGAAAAGAAAAATCGCCCTAATTACCTGAATAAACAAACTATTTTTATATCCGTTGCGGTTTACGTTGTTATTGCTTCTTTTCCGCAATCGATAATTTTTATTTTAACAATTTAGAATAACAGTGTTTTTCTGAAAATTTTCTCTTTCCAACCGCAAGAGGAAGGCTTTTCGCTCCAGGCCGCAGGCAAAACCCCGCAGCGCCCCGTCGGCGGCGATCACACGATGGCAGGGCGTCACGATCAGCAGGGGATTCCTGTGATTGGCCATGCCCACGGCGCGAAAGGCGCGCGGCGCGCCCACGGCCTGCGCCACTTCCTTGTAAGAACGCGTTTCCCCATAGGGAATTTTTCGCAGCTCTTCCCAGACGCGCCGCTGAAAAGGCGTTCCCGCCGGATGAAGCGGCAGATCAAAAACGCGCCGCCTGCCCGCGAAATAGGCCGTCAGCTGCGCTGCCGCCTCCCGCAGCACAGGATGATTCCTGTCCTCCCTTTCGCCGGTGGGAAAGGCCGTCAGGGCAATTCTCGTCAATCCCTCGTCGTCCGCGGACAGCAGAAGTTCTCCCAGGGGAGAGGAAAAACGCACCATTCTTTCCTGCAAGGCAGCAACCTCCTCTGGAGCATATTCAGTTTGAAACGCGTTGCCTTTCAAAACATACGGCCTGTCGTTTCGCGGAAAACGCGGTTTTTCCGCTCGCTTCGGGCCGGGCGGCGCTTGCCGCCGCCTCGCGTTTTACCTTTTTCAAGGGGAACATACGCTGACAGACCGGGGCTTGACCAGCGCCCCGAGGGCACCTATGGTAAAGAAAAAGGCTGTTCATCATGCCTTTTGGGGGTATGTATGCAATTTTACAGTCCCTATACCCAGACGGCAGAAATAGCGCAGAAGACAAGCTGGGGACTTATCGATCCCGTCACCTATCTTCCCTCCATCTTTATTGACTCGCTGGCAGGCGTTCCCGAAGCCGACGCCAAGTCCGGGGCCGTCAACGACATGAGCGCCCTTTTCCGCAACGTGGCCAGCAACATGGCAGGGCAGGGCGTCGTGGTCAGCGAGCCCGTGTAGAGCAATTTCAGTTTGAAATGCTGCGCATTTCAAACCATACGGCCTGTCGTTT
>CAJMRA010000416.1 GCA_905215675.1 uncultured bacterium
ACGACAGGCCGTATGGTTTGAAACGCGCAGCGTTTCAAACTGAAATTGCTCTAGTCCTTGGGGGGGAAGACGAGGGTCCGTACCTGCCCGGAGCGGGCTCCTATGGGGAAATCCTTGCCGTTGTAGCGGATGCGGACGCCGCCGGCGTTGCCCAGCTTGAGGTCGAGGCGCTGGGAGAATGTCAGGGCGAAGGTGTCGCCCTTGCCCAGCGAAAACTGACGCGTATCGGTACGGTCGGCCGTGGAGCGGATCCAGCAGGTTTCCGTGGCCGTGATGACGACCTTGTGCTGTCCTGCCGGGATGACGTCCTCATCTCCCTGCGTCGGGGGCGTGGCGGCGACGGGTTCGGCATCGCCGGTGCGGACGAGTATCTTGTCCGACGCGGCGGGCGCGGCGGGCGCGGCGGCCGGGGCCGCGGGCGTCGGCGTGCCTGCGGCGGGCGTCGTCACGGGAGCCGTCGCGGGGGCCGCGACGGACGGCGCGGTTGCCGTATCCGTCGTTGCGGCCGGGGCTGCCGACGGCGCGGAAGGGGCGGGCGCGGCCGGTTCCGCCGGAGCGGGAGCGGGCACGTAGGCCGGGCGCGCTTCGTCCTGCATGGGCAGCGAGGGCCGCGCCACGTCGCCCCGGCGTCCGTGCAGCGTCTCAAGGAAGCCGGATTTCCAGACGGCATAGGAGCCGCCGGCCAGCGCGGCGACGGCGACGGCGACCAGCAGCAGGCGACCGAGAATCCCGCTCCGCTTGCCGGAGGCGGGAGAAGACGCGGGCGCGCGCCGCACAGGCCGCATGGTTTCTTCCGTCGTTTCCGGCAGGTGGCTGCTGACTACCTGCATGGCTTCCACCACTTCGGAGGCGGCCATGCCGAGATAGGTGGCATAGGAACGGACAAAGCCCTTCACATAGGCCGGATGGGGCATGGCGGAAGCGTCGCCGTCCTCCAGGGCGCGCAGTTTGCGCACGCTTATTTTCAGATGGGCCGACACGTCCTCGATGCTCAGACCGCGGCGTTCGCGCTCGGCGCGCAGCAGCGCGCCCAATTCTTCCAGCGTCATGCAGTAACCCCGTTAAACGAATATTTTTCTGGACGCCATGTATGGCGGAACATGGCGGTTTTGCAAGGATTGACGCCGCTGTGCCCTGAGCGGCGGGAAAAGGCCGTCCGGGCCGCCCGGCCCGACGTGCGCGGAAAACCCGCGTTTTTTCCCCTCTGAAAAAGCGCG
>CAJMRA010000417.1 GCA_905215675.1 uncultured bacterium
AGGAGGAAAGTCTGCTGATGCAGACTTTCCTTTTGCAATTATTCAGAGCCACATCATATCAGTACCAGAAACAGTGAGAATAACGGCAGTCATGTATTCAGAGTTCGACTCGTCTCTAAACACCGCTAAAACCTTGTCCGCAGAAAGCGAACAAGCAGACAGATACGAAGCTTGATCTGTATTGAACACCGTCGCAAAGCTACCCAAAACGGTATTTCCCTCCGCCGCCCCGGCGCTGGCTTCCGTCCCGCCATACTGTGCGACATGCCACTTCCCCGTCGCCTTATCCATCAGCAAGAAAAGGCGCGTTTTTCCCACGGCAATCATGCCGGAATCATCGCCCACGGGGATTCCCTGCGCGTCCTTCACGGCCACGTCATATTCGCCGTCAACGGCAATGTGGAACGCGATACCGTCCGCCTCAATGCTTGAGGCGTCGGGCAAGGTTATGGACAGGCCTGGCGTCGTTGCCGTCACGAGCAGATTGCGCGGGTCATCAACGGTCATCACCTTGTCCTCGGATATTTCGATGACGGCCGCCCCGCCGCCGGAGCCTCCCAAAAGGGCCTGCTGCATGGCGGCATCGGCTGTCTGTTGCGCGGCACTTGCCGTAGTCTGAGCCGTCTGGGCCGCAGACGTGGCTGCCTCCGCCGTACCCTGTGCTTCCATAGCCGCGTCATAGGCGGTCTTGACGGCCAGAGAGCTGGCCGCTGTCTCGGAACTGTCGCTGTCCACGGCGTCGGAGAGCGTTACGGCCCCACCGCCTCCCGCCCCCAGGGCTTCGTTGGCCCTGGCAAGGGCCGCGTCGGCCGTATTTTGTGCCGCCGTGGCGGCGGCGCCGACGGAATCCGCCTTGGCATTGGCCTGCGCGGCGGCGGTCTGTGCTTCCGCAGCCTTTTCAAAGGCCGTCTTTACGGCCAGCGAGCTGGCTGCCGTCTCGGAACTGTCGCTGTCCACAGCGTCGGAGAGCGTCACGGAGGTTTTCGCTTCGAGCTTGTTCTGGGCATTGATGGTCAGCGTCGTGCCGTCAACGGGGAGGATGTCCGCCCGCAGGCTGGGGCCGGATCCGTCGTTCTCAAACAGCTTTTGCATCATCTTGGGCAGCATGGTTCATTCTCCTTTTAGAGCAATTTCAGTTTGAAACGCTGCGCGTTTCCAACCATACGGCCTGTCGTT
>CAJMRA010000418.1 GCA_905215675.1 uncultured bacterium
GCTAGAGCGTTTCACCTTTGAAAAAGGTGAAACGCGAGGCGGCGGCACAGCGCCGTCCGGCCCGAAGTGAGCGGAAAAACCGCGTTTTTTCCGCGAAACGACAGGCCGTATGGTTTGAAACGCAAAGCGTTTCAAACTAAAAATGCTCTCGTGCGTTTTGCCTTTTCCGTACCCATCCCGGAACGGACGGGTTTTTTCCCGCAGCGCGGCCCGCGTTGCGCTGCGGGAAACGTTCTCCCGCCTCTTCCCCGCACAACGACAGGAGCGGACGCCGCGACAATCCCGGCGGCTGCTCTTTTTTTGCGCCCCGGGCGCCCGCTGGAGGTAGCGTGAAAACCCTCATCGAATATGTGGCAAAATCGCTCGTGGATCATCCCGAACAGGTCGCCGTGCGCGAACTGCCGTCCGACGACGGCCTGATCCTGCAACTGGAGGTCGCCCGGGACGATATCGGGAAGATCATCGGCAAGCAGGGGCGCACGGCCCGCGCCCTCCGTATCCTGCTCAGCGCCGCTTCCGCCAGGGCCGGGCAGCGTACCCTGCTTGAAATTCAGGAATAGCCGTGGCTCCCTCCCATATCCTCGTGGGCGTCATCGCCCGACCGCACGGTATCCGCGGCGAACTCTGCCTCGACTGGCACGCCGAATCCCCCGAACTTCTCGACGGCCCCCTCTGGCTGCGGCTCGGTTCCCGTCCGCTTCGCCCCGTGCGCGCCTCCGGCTGGCGCATGCACAAGGGCCGCCCTCTCCTGCGGCTTGAAGGCGTCGCCGATCGCAACGCCGCCGAAGCCCTGCGCGGCGCGGAACTGCTCGTCGCCCGCGAAGACCTGCCCGCCGCCGCGGACGACGAATTCTATGTGGAAGACATGCTCGGCTGCGCCATCCTGCTTGAGGACGGCCGTCGTCTCGGCACGCTCGATCACGTCGAATTTCCCGCCGGGCAGCCTCTCTGGTCCATTCATACCGACGACGACAGGGAAATTCTTTTTCCCGCCCAGCCCCGCTTTATCGCCGCCTTCGATACCGACGCCCCCAGCATCACCATTGCGCCTCCCGAAGGCCTGCTTGATATTTATCTGAAAGACTGACCATGCCTGGATCAATTTCAGTTTGAAATGCTGTGCATTTCAAACCATACGGCCTGTCGTTTCGCGG
>CAJMRA010000419.1 GCA_905215675.1 uncultured bacterium
GAGAGGAAAAAACATGCCTGATTCCATTCCTTTCAACTACCCTCACATGACGGGAAAGGAACTCTACTATATTGCCGAAGCCCATTTCGGGGGCAAACTCGCCGGAGACGGACCCTTCACGCGGAACTGCCATCGCTGGATCGAGGAACGGACAGGATGCCGTCGCGCGCTTCTGACACATTCCTGCACGGCCGCGCTGGAAATGCAGTCACTTCTTCTGCGCCTCAAGCCGGGCGACGAAGTCATCATGCCTTCGTACACCTTTGTTTCCACCGCCAACGCCGTTGTCCTGCGCGGCGGCGTTCCCGTCTTTGTGGATATCCGGGAAGATACGCTCAATATCGACGAACGCCTGATCGAGGACGCCGTGACGCCGCGGACGCGCGCCATCGCGCCCGTCCATTACGCGGGCGTCGGCTGCGCCATGGATACCATCATGGACATTGCGAACCGGAAGGGACTCAAGGTTCTTGAAGACGCCGCTCAGGGATTCATGGCCACCTACAAGGGAAAGGCGCTCGGCAGCATCGGCCATCTCGGCGCCTACAGCTTTCACGAAACGAAAAACGTCATCTCGGGCGAAGGCGGCGCCCTGCTCGTCAACGACCCGGACATGGTGCTGCATGCGGAAATCATCCGGGAAAAAGGCACCGACCGCAGCCGTTTCTTCCGGGGAGAAGTGGACAAGTACACCTGGCAGGAGGCCGGATCATCCTATCTGCCGGGAGAGATCATCGCGGCCTTTCTCTGGGCCCAGCTTGAGGAGGCGGAAAAAATCACGGCCTGCCGTCTTGATCTCTGGAGCCGCTATCATGAAGCCCTGGCCGGTCTGGAGGCGCGCGAACTGCTCCGCCGCCCCATCGTCCCGCAGGAATGCGTCCATAACGCGCATATGTATTACATCCTGCTGGCGCCCCATATCGATCGGCAAAAAGTCCTTGCCGGTCTCAAGGCCGCCGGTATCCATGCCGTCTTCCACTATGTGCCGCTCCACTCCGCGCCGGCCGGGCAGCGCTACGGGCGCGTCCACGGCTCCATGAAGCACACGGACGACCTTTCCGCCCGCCTCATCCGGCTGCCGCTCTTTGCCGATCTGACCCGCGAGCAGCAGGATCATATTCTGAACACGCT
>CAJMRA010000420.1 GCA_905215675.1 uncultured bacterium
GGACGCGCAGCCCCGCAGGCCCATGCCATTGGACAATGGCATGGGCCTCTGTATATACTGGAAGCGGCACGGCACGCCCTGCCGGGAAAGGGGTCGGGAAGCGCTCCCCCTTGCGCGTTTCCGGGGCCCGCGGCGGCATGGCCGTAAGGGGAAGCATGTCCGGTTTCAGGGGGAGCCGGGAAAAACACCATCAACGAAAGGAAACGGGAAGATGAAAAAGATTCTCTTTGCCCTGTGCGCATGCCTCGCGGCGGCGGGCCTGTCCCTGTCCGCAAAGGCGGAAACCGTCCTGCGCGTGGGCGCTTCGCCGACGCCGCACGCCGAACTGTTGCAGGAAGCGCAAAAACTGCTCAAGCCGCAGGGCATCACGCTGGAAATCGTGGACTACTCCGACTATGTGCTGCCCAACGTGGCGCTGGAAGGCAAGGAACTGGACGCCAATTTCTTCCAGCACAAGCCCTATCTGGACGATTTCAACAAGGAAAAGGGCACCAAGCTGGCGTCGCTGGGCACGGTGCATTATGAGCCCTTCGGCATCTATGCGGGTAAGTGCAAGGACCTCGCCAAGCTGAAGGACGGCGCGGTCATCGGCGTGCCCAACGACACCACCAACGAAGCCCGCGCCCTGCTGCTCCTTCAGGACATGGGCCTGATCACCCTGAAGGAAGGCGCGGGCCTGACCGCGACCCGTCTTGACATCGTCAAGAATCCCCGCAAGGTCAAGATCGAGGAAATCGAAGCCGCCCAGCTGGGCCGCTCGCTGCCCGACCTTGATCTGGCCGTCATCAACGGCAATTACGCCATTCTGGCCGGTCTCAAGGTGAAGGACGCCCTGCGCGCCGAATCTCCCGATTCGCTGGCCGCCACCACCTATGCCAATATCGTTGCCATTCGCCAGGGCGACGAAAACCGCCCCGAACTTCAGGCCCTGCTCAAGGCCCTGCGCAGCCCCGAAGTACAGGAATACATGCTCAAGACCTATGACGGCGCGGTCCTGCCCGCCAAGTAGAGCGTTTCAAACTGAAATTGCTCCAGCCTGATCGCTTTCCAGCATGAAGGCCGCCGGACTCCGGGTCCGGCGGCCTTTTCCGTATCAGAGCATTTTATCT
>CAJMRA010000421.1 GCA_905215675.1 uncultured bacterium
GAAGGAAACCACCTTGTGCGCTAGCCAAGGGGGTTTCCTTCCCCCCAGAAGAACACTTTAATGTTAACGCGCCCTAGTCGCGGCGCAGACCGCCCCGTTCGCGGATATGCCGCAGAATGACTTCCTGCACCTCGGCAATACCGAGATGGGATGTATCGACAAGAATCGCGTCCTGCGCCGGGCGCAGCGGCGCGACGGCCCGGTTGCGATCGAGGGCGTCCCGGCTGCGAATCTGCGCCGCAAGTTCGTTGACGTCCGCATCCATGCCGCGCTGCCGGAGTTCGAGCAGGCGGCGCTGCGCCCGTACCTCCGGGGCCGCGTCAAGAAAGAACTTGTGCCGCGCCTGCGGAAAGACCACGGTGCCCATGTCGCGCCCCTCGGCTACCAGCGGTCCGGCCTCGGCCAGCGCGCGCTGGGCCTCCAGCAGGATGTCGCGAATGACCGGCACGGCGGCGATGCGCGAGGCCAGCATGCCCACCTCTTCCGTGCGGATTTCATCGCCCACGACCGCCCCGTTGCACAGCAGGCGGGTGTGCCCGCCCCCGCCTTCGAGGCTGAACGTCCATTGGCGGCAGGCTTCCCGCAGGCTTTCGGCGGGGAGCTGTTCAGCGCCGGAACCGAGACGCAGGGCAAGCGTGCGGAACATGGCTCCGGTATCCATGTAAAAGACGCCGAGCGCTTCCGCGACATTGCGTGCGAGCGTCGTCTTGCCGACGCCGGCGGGGCCGTCAAGGGTGACGACGGCCGTGGAAGGCCGCTTTTCATCCGTGGGCATGAATCATCCTTTGAGGTTGGTTTGTGTGTGGGGGAGGGACGAAGCGGGAAACGCTCCGGCGCGGACGCGCGGACAGGGGAGGAGGCATGCCTCCCCCTGTTCGCGCGTCCGGGGAAACCGCGGGGGATCAGAGCGTTTCAACTTTGAAAAAGGTGAAACGCGCGGCGGCGGCACGGGGCCGCTCGGCCCAACGTGAGCGGAAAAACCGCGTTTTCCCGCGAAACGACAGGCCGTATGGTTTGAAACGCAACGCGTTTCAAACTGAAATTGCTCTAGGTGTTGTGTTCCGATAGGTTGTTCACCCTTTTCCCGTTCGGTAAGTTG
>CAJMRA010000422.1 GCA_905215675.1 uncultured bacterium
GGCGCTGTGCCGCCGCCTCGCGTTTCACCTTTTTCAAAGGTGAAACGCTCTAGTGACGGCCGAGGCCGCCCTTGCGGCGCAAGCATGCCAGAGTTGCGTCCAAAGATCGAGATTTACGCCCTTGTGATACGGCGGCGGGCAGGCTATGCTCGGCCGACGGATTCATTCTAGAGAAAGAGGTTTGCCATGACGACGATTATCGATGGAAAGGGCACGGCGCAGGCCGTGCGCGCCGAACTCAGGGAAGAAATCGCCGCCCGCTGCAAGGACGGCCTGCGCGCCCCGGGACTTGCCGTCATACTGGTGGGCGACAATCCCGCGTCGCAGGTGTATGTCCGCAACAAGGAACGCGCCTGCGGGGAGGTCGGCATCGTTTCCCTGCCCTACCGTCTGCCCGCCGACACGTCGCAGGATGCCCTGCTTGCCCTGATTGCCGAACTGAACGCCCGTCCCGATGTGGACGGCATCCTGTTGCAGCTGCCCCTGCCTGCGGGGCTGGACGCTTCCCGCTGTCTGCTGGCCATTGATCCCGCCAAGGACGTGGACGGCTTCCATCCCGAGAACGTGGGCCGCCTTTCCCTGGGATTGCCGGGCATGGTGTCCTGCACGCCCGCCGGCGTCATCGAGCTGCTGCGGCGCTACAAGCTGTCCACGCGCGGCAGGAAGGCCGTGGTCGTGGGGCGCTCCGATATCGTGGGCAAGCCGCTGGCCCTGCTGCTGGCCCGTCCAGGCGAGTTCGGCGACGCCACGGTGACCCTGTGCCATTCGCGTACGGCCAATCTTGCCGACGAATGCCGCAGCGCCGATTTTCTCTTTCTTGCCGTGGGGCGTCCGCGCATGGTGACGGGCGACATGGTCAAAAAGGGCGCCGTCGTCATCGACGTGGGCATCAACCGGACGGACGACGGCCTGTGCGGCGATGCCGACTATGACAGCGTTTTTCCGCAGGCGTCCGCCATTACGCCCGTTCCCGGCGGCGTGGGTCCCATGACCATCGCCATGCTTCTGAAAAATACCGTGGACGCCTGGAAAGCCCGTACCTAGAGCATTTTCAGTTTGAAACGCTGCGCGTTTCAAACCATACGGCCTGTCGTT
>CAJMRA010000423.1 GCA_905215675.1 uncultured bacterium
GCGCGCTAGCCAAGGGGGTTTCCTTCCCCCCAGAAGAACGATTTAGTGTTAACACGCCCTAGTCCTGAAAGGCGGCGGCGTCTTCCAGCGTGCCGACGAAGCGGACGGAGAGGGCGGCCTTGTCCTCGGGGGAGGCGACGGCGTCCACGCAGGGGGCGACCATCTTGCCGAGCAGGGGCTTGGGGCCCAGTTCCAGCCAGTGGCGCACGCCGTCCCGGAATTCGTTACGCATGGTATCGATCCAGCGGACGGAGGAGGTCATCTGCCGCAGCATCATGTCGCGGGCGCTTTCGCCGTCGGTAACGGCTTCGCCCAGCACGTTGCAGTAGACGGGGAAGCGGGGCTTGCGCCAGACGGCCTTGCGGAGCAGGGGGTCCAGTTCCTTGTTGGCCTTTTCCATCATGGGGCTGTGAAACGCGCCGCTGACGGCGAGGGGCACGCCGCGCCCCTTGCGTTCCTTTGCCTTGGCGCAGACGCATTCCACGGCTTCGCGGGAGCCGCTGGCCACAAGCTGGCCGGGGGTGTTGTAATTGGCGACAATCAGGAGGGAATCTGTTTCCCGCGCGGCTTCCGCCACGATTTCCGCCACGGTTTCGGGCGTCATCTTGAGCAGGGCGGCCATACCGCCGCGTCTGTCGGGATCGGCCTCGGCCATGAGGCGGCCCCGCAGGGACACGATGCGCAGCGTGCTTTCCTCGTCCAGCACGCCCGCGGCGGCAAGGGCGCTGAACTCGCCCAGGCTGTGCCCGGCGGCGGCGCGGGCCGTGACGCGGCCCGACAGCTCGCGCCACAGGTTGAGATTGACCACGGTCAGCGCGGGCTGGAGGGCGCGGGTATCGCTCATGGCTGCGTCGTCGCCTTCCCAGAAAATCTCGCGCAGGGGCAGGCCGCTGACGGCCTCGGCGCGTTTCCAGAGCTGCATGGCTTCGGGACGGGCCTCGGCCACGTCGCGGCCCATGCCGGGCGTCTGCGAACCCTGACCGGGAAACAGGAGGGAATATTCGGTCATGGAGTGTGCTCCTTGCGGACTGGGGGA